>CAZPGT010000007.1:16561-17252 GCA_964586345.1 uncultured Mycoplasmatales bacterium
CTCTTGGGCGATCGGCAGCGAGGCGACCCACGCCGCGCTGATCGCGGTCGGGGTTTTGGTTGGTTTCGCCATCAACGTCGCGATCGTCCTCGCGTACAAGAAAAAGCGCGGCCTAGCGTGGCGCGCGCTTTTTGCGTAAACCGTTTTCCTTCACGAACGCCAGGATCTGCGCGATGTAAAGCTCGGGTTCGTCCGCGTGGGGCGAGTGGCCGGATTTCTCGAAGACGCAAACCTTCAGGTTTTTCGCGTGCTCGGCGATGTAGGCGATCGATTCCTTCGGCGGGACGACGAAGTCGTTTTTGCCGAAAATGAGCAAAGTCGGTTTGTGCCCGATTCGCTGGTACGCCGAATCGATGTTCTTGGTGGTCGCCGGGGACACGATGTCCCTGAACAGCTTCTTGTATTCCTTTTTGCGCGAGCGGACGTTCCTGATCCACCGCAGCAACCCGATCGGCTCGTCGTTCTCGTCGCTCTTGGGGCCGACGATCGTCTGCCTGATGCGGTTCAGGGTGATCGCGAACGCCTTCTTGTTCAGCGGGTCTTCCAAAACGAGGCAAACGATCCTTTCGCCTATCGCCGCGTTGACCATGACCGCGATTGCCCCGCCCATCGAATGCCCGACCAGGACGATGTTCTTCAGCCCGTTGCGCGAAATGAACTCGACGACCAGGTTCGCGTAGCGGGTGACGCG
>CAZPGT010000008.1:0-16697 GCA_964586345.1 uncultured Mycoplasmatales bacterium
GGAAAAAAGCGGACGCGGCCGCGGGCGCGAGACAGCATTCGGTCAGCCCGCACCGCGCCAACAAGCTTTTTTGGTACAAAGTGTTCGTCGTCGGGTTTTATTTCATGACGGCGGCGGTGGGGACGATCATCACCCAGGCGCAGCAAACCGTCGCCAACGGCCTGTTGGAAATCAACGACGGGCTGAACCGCAACAATTCGCTGAACGCCCTGACGGTCATGACCGTGCTTTACGGCGCGGGCTGTTTGCTGGGCAATTTCTTCGGCGGCTTCCTCAACGACAGGATCGGGATCAAAAAATCGTTCGCGCTCGGAATCGGGTTGCAGGCGATCGCCGCGTTCGCGATGCTGTTCTCGCCCGTCGCGCCGAGCGTTCTGCCGTACGTGTGCGGCGTCTGCTCGGGATTGGGGATCTACGTGTTCACGTCCAGCTCGCAGTACATGTGCGGCTACCTTTTCGGCGCCAAGGAGCAAACGAGGCACCTTGGGATCGTCAGTTTCGCGTACTTTCTCGGGTTCGGGTCGTTTCTGCTGTTCAACGGGCTCATCGTCGGGCAGACCGGCCTGAACGCGGCGGGAACCGCGTGGCTGAACGTGCACGAGTTCTTGGGCCACAGCGTCTCGGGGATGTGGCCGGCCGTTTGGATCGTCTGCGTCGTCAGCCTGCTTTTGGGTTTTGCGATGATTTTCAAATCGCTAGGCGCGATGCACCGGCTCGGGATCGAAGGCATGGCCAATTACCAAAAGACCAACTACCTGAGCTACATGGGCAAAAACCTTTGGTTCAGCTGGTGGTTCGCGCAAAGCGTGCTCGCCAAGCTTTACGACGACCCGACCGCGAGCCGGTATTGGAAACGGGCGGCGAGGCGGTTCGCCGCGAAAGTCGGCAAAATCCCTCCCGCCGGCTTCGTCAACCAGCAGACGATCGCCAAAAACGCCAAGGTCAACCGATGGCGGGCGCAAGAGCAGAAGATGATTTTGAAGGCCGAAGCGAAAGCGCTTCGCCTGGGCGCGAAGCAAATTTCGCCGAAGGCGATAATCCGCGACGAAGCCAAAAGCGAGCGCAAAATCGCCCGCCTGCGCGACAAGGTCGCGGAGATCGATTTGGGCGGGCTTTCGCCGCAGCGCAGGTTCTATCTGCACCAAAACGCCGCCCGCAAGCTGGAACACTACGCGTATTTGCGGCATAAGACCGCGAACCGGAAGCAGGAGGCTTTGGACGCGTACGCGCAAAAAGTCGCGCGCTACCAAAAAGAATTCGCGCTGTCGCGCGCCAAGGAAGACGAAGCGAACGACCGCTTCGCGCAACTGTCCCGGGATCCCGTCCAATATCTGAACGACGCGCTGCGCGTCAAAATCGCGGCCAACCGCGCCTTCAGGCACGAACACAAACACAACCACAGGTAACACCAAATGAAAACAACATTGGCGAACGAGTTTCGCCCCAACTCCCCGATCACCCTGGTGATCGGCAAAAAAATCATCACGGTCAACAAAGCGAACGACGCCGTCGGGGCGATCGCGATCCAGGACGGGAAAATCGTCGGTCTGGGGGACTCGGGCGCATTGGCCAAGCTATTGGGCGCCCGCGGCGCGAAATTCAAAACCGAAACGAGGTTCGCGAACGCGTACATCTATCCGGGATTCATCGAGCCGCACATGCATCCGCAGATGCTTGGCATCTACTTGGCGAATTTCGCTTACGTTGGCTATTTCGACCGCCCGGGGCCAGGCGGCAAGACGTTGCGCGGGCTCGCATCGTTCGACGCGATGCTTGCGGCAATGAAAGCCGAGGCCAAGCGCGCGCCCAAACGGCCGGGCTCTGGCGACTGGATCAATTTTTGGGGCTTTGACCCTTTGCTGCACGGCAACAGAAACCTGAACCGAAAGACGCTGGACGAAATCAGCCGCGATCGACCGGTTTGCGTTTTGCACCAATCCGGGCACGTCATGAACCTGAATTCCAGGGCGTTGGAACTGAGTGGCTACGCCGCGCTAGGCATAGATTCCGCCGAATACCTTAGCGCGAATTTGCAAAAGGAAAACGGCGAGCTGACCGGTTTGGTGTCCGAACCAGAAGGCATGTACCTCGCCATCAAAAGCGGGGCGATGCATTTCGAATCGGACGCGCGGGCGTACGTAAACGCCGCCGCTGAGGCGTCGCGGATCGCGGCGCGCAAAGGCGTGACCACGCTGGCGGACAAAGGGCTTGGGTTCCCGTCGTTCGATCCGATCCTGTCTTATCGGGCTTACGGGGAGGCGAAGCGGAAGGAATTGCTGTCTAGCCGGATCCACCTTGACGTTTGGTACGCCAGCGTCCCCGCGTACGGCGGATGGGACAAAATCGCGGCGATGATCGCCCAAAACGACGAGAAGGTGTGGATCGGCGGGCAAAAAATCATTTTGGACGGATCGATCCAAGGTTTCACCGCCAACTTGACCGCGGGCACTGAATACCTCGCGCATCCCCACGCCAACGGGGCGCTACAGATGGATCTCGCCCGACTGGGCAAAATCATCCTGGACGGGGAAAAGGCGGGGCTGAGCTCGCACGTGCACGCCAACGGCAGCGGCGCGATCGAAAGCGCCATCGCGGCGATCGAAAGAATCCACCCGGGCTGCTCCAACCGCTTCCACCACTCGATCGAGCACGCCCAAATGGCCAACGCCAACCAGTTGGAGCGGATGCGCGCCAACAACATCCTGGCGAATTTCTTCGTCAACCACGTCTATTATTACGGCGACGTGCACGCGAAATACACGCTGGGGGCGGATCTGGCAAGCAAAATGAACCCGACCCGATCGGCCTCGCTGCGCGGGGTCCGGTTCGGTTTCCACTCCGACGACCCGGTCACACCGGTCGATCCGCTTTTGGCGGTTTGGGCGGCGACCAACCGCGCGTCGCTATCGGGGACGGTCTACGGCGCGAACGAAGCGGTTTCCGTCAAAACCGCGCTGAGGGCGATCACGATCGACGCCGCGGCGTTGCTCGACAGGCAAGACAGCGTCGGATCGCTCGAGATTAACAAATGGGCCGATTTCACGGCGTTGTCCGGAGAACTGACCGAAGCCAGCAAGGCGAACATCAAAAACATCGAAATTCTGGGCACGGCCGTGGGCGGGAAGCCCATCGGCCCCAGATAGAATAAAAATACATCACCAAACCTGATGACGTATTTCAAGACTTATTTGGTCTTTTTGCTGGCCGCTTTCGCGGTTTTGGATTTCGTGCGGCGCGCTTTCGCCTTCGAAATCGTTCCCTTTTTGGCTAACTTGTCGGCGGTCGAATAAGTTTTTGAAACCGCCTTTTTGTCCCCGCTGGCCTTGGCTTTCTTCACCTGGGTCTTTAGCGCGGTCTTCTGGCCCTTGTGCGCCGTTCTCTTTTTCGCTGACTTCTTCAGAGTCTTAGCGTTCGATTTGATGTTTGCCATTACTGAAAGTCGATGTTTGAAACATTCTCCAAATTGATAACTAATATTTATGTGTATAATAATAACAAAAAATAAAACGAATTAATAAAATATTAATTTAGAAACGTTTGAAAGAAAACGGGCGAATTAATCGTATCCTATGGGCGATTCGAGCAGTCTACTAACGATCCTGATCATCATCCTCCCGATTGCGGCGCTGATTTATTTCATCTCGAAGCGCAAGAAGAACAAGGCCGCCGTCGGGTTCGACGGCACCCCGAAGAAAGCCAAGCGCGACGAGGTGTGGCAAACCATCAAAAGGTTTCTGGCCGAACGCGACGAAAAGGGGAAGGAGGTCAAGTATTCGTTCGTCGCCAAGCGCCCCAACCCGCTGCAGGAAAGGAAGATCCGCAAGGCCTTCATCGCCGAGACCAACGAGCACATCAAAAAGAACAACCTGGACCGGAAGGCGGCCAAGCAATACAAGGCCAAACGCAACAAGGAAGCAAACCGCGAGCTGTATTGCATTTACTTCATAACGAAGAACTCCAAAACGCAGCAAACCGACGACCCGCGGATTTTCGAGGCCGAGGTCGTGCAAAAGTTCACCGGGGACAAAAAGGCGCCGACCAAGCGCGTCATCGTGATCAACGGCCTGAAGGATTTCGAGACCGAATACAAATGGATCGAGCCGTTGAAAAAACGCGAGGACGACCGCATCGCGAAACTCAAGAAGCAACGCGCCGCCAAGGAAGCCAAGCGCCAGGCGAAAAAAGCCAAGAAGGCGCGCCAGCCCGAAACCAAAAAACAGCAACCGGTTCCGCCCGGGGCCGCCGACCAAACCGAACGCGAAACCGCCTCTTCGCCGCAGGCGGAATAACGCATGGCCGCGAAAGTCGTTTTTTTCGGATCGACCGAACTCAGCGCGCGGTGCCTGGAAGCGATTTTGGGCGATTCGGGTTTCGCCGTCGCGGCCGCGGTTTGCCAACCCGACAACCCCAAAGCCAAAAAACGTTCTTTCGGCCCGGTGAAGCAATTGGCGCTGAGACGCGGCGTGCCGTGCCTGCAACCCGAACGCGTCAGGGACGTTTCGGGCGATCTGTCGCGAACGGGCGCGACGTTGGGCGTTTGCGTCGCGTACGGCCAATTCATCCCGGAGGCGATTCGCGACCTGTTTTCTCTGGGAATCGTCAACGTCCATCCGTCCTTGCTGCCAAAGTACCGCGGCGGCGCGCCGGTGCAGCACGCGATTTGGAACGGCGACCGCGAAACCGGGATAACGATCATCAAGTTGGTTAAGCAAATGGACGCCGGGCCGTATTGCTTCCAAAGCAGCTTCCCGATCGATCCGGAATGGACCGGGGGCGATTTGATGGACGAAGTCACCAGGTTGGCGCCGCCAATCCTGATCGACAGCATGCGCAAAGTAACCAGCGGCGCGGCGACGTGGATTCCGCAGGACGAGACGCTAAAGACGTTGGCGCCCGTGCTGACCCGCGAGCAGGAGAAAATCGATTGGCGCCAACCGTCCGCGAAGGTCGTGAGACACATCAAGGCGTTTTCGCCAGCCCCCGCGACGTACGCCACGCTCGATCCCGATTCGCCAATCAAATTCTTCAACGCCCGGATCGGGGACCACGCTTTCGGGACCGCCCCGGGAACGATTAATCTCGTCGACAGGCAATTCTTTTGCGTGCAGGCGGGCGACCGGCAAGGTTGCGTGCACGTCCTGGAATTTTTGCTGCCCGGGAAAAAGCGGACGTTGGCCGCCAACCACACCGGCAGATACCCGTTCAGAGCAAAGGACCGTTTTCTTTAATGCCCGAAAGCAAATCCCGCTTCGTGTTGATGCAAAATTTCGTGCGCTGCTTCAGCCGGCCGCGGCCGTTTTGGTTTTTGAGCGACAGCGAGATCGAGGGATTGCTGCACTCGTACGAAAAGCCTTTCCAGAAGGCGCGACAGGATTTTGAGATCGTCCCCGACCTGGACGAACAAATCGAGTTCGACCCGGTCGAGCTGTTTTTGCAGGAAACCAAAATCGATTTGAAGAAGGAATCCAACCCGAAATCGATCGAGGGAAAAATAATTTTTGAAAAATTCACCGAGTTTTTGAAAAATTACTGCAAACTGACGATGAACGTCTCCAATTTCGTGGATTTCGACCAAAAGTACCCCGACGCCGAGTACTTGCCCGAGAAAAAGTGCGAATTGGTCAAAAAAGACATTCTGGGATGCAAGGCCCCAACGCTTTTTTTCAAACCGATTTTCGCGCACGGGGGCGCGTTGGCCGCCCCGGTCGCGATCGTCTGCTCCAAACCCCCGCACAGCGAAATCATCTTCATCAAGGGCGGAACCGGCACCAAACGAAGCGACGTCCTCAAGCATTATTTCCAAATCGAGATCACCAAAAAGAACATCCCCCTCATCGACGGGTTGATTTTTTTGTTTTCGCGGGAAAAGAAACCTAAGGGACACATTTCCTTCACCGTCACGAACGAAATCTTTTTCACCAAGCAGACCAAGCGGAGGGAAGACGTCAAGAGGGAAGCGTCGCGGCTTGAGGACTTGGAACAATTCGTCGCCGATTTCAAATCCGGGAAACATGTGGATTTGGAAAAGATGCCGAATTTTTCGTCGTTGACCAACAAGATCGAGGAAACAAGCGTAAAAGTCTCGGATTTAATCAAAGGAAGCGAATGGGACGAATTCAAGTTCGTCGTTCCCGATCCGATCACGAACCAACCCCCTCCCGAGCAGATCCTCAGGGCCAGATACGCCGAGTTTTTGAAGGAATACAGGAAGATCACGGTCGATTTCTGGAAAATAATCCAAGAAATCAAGGCCGTTCGCCCCGAGAACAGGGTTTCGGTTTCCTTCGGCGAGGCTTTCGGGTCTTATTGGGACAAGTTTCCCTACCAAAAGCTGATTCGGCAGATATGGGGCAAGGACAACCCGATATTCCAGTATTCGGGGAAGATAATGGCCTTCGAGAAAGCAATCGATTACGTGCAAAATTTTTTGCCCGATTCCAACGTTTCGCTCGAAACCTATCTAAATTTCAAGTTCCTTCCGCCCCTAATTTCTTTCTATGAGCAATTCCTTGATCTTTGCGGCAAGGAAGATCGAAGCACGCTGTGGAATTTCCGGTATTGGCCCAACCAGCAATTCCGCGCCTTTTATCCCGACCGGATCGCCGCGATCAAAGAATTTTACGACGCCAGCACCGAAATCAAATCGAAAACCGACGAAACCTGGTTCGAGCTGATCCGTTACCGCTTCAGGCGGCACGGCGACCTGACTTACCAGATAAACCAAGGATGCGGGCCACGGCCCCTAAAGAAGAACAAAATCTATTTCGATTTCGAAACGATCAACCCGGCGATCCGAATCATCGACAATTCGTTGCCGTTCGCGCAAATCGTGACGCAGTGCTCCGTCATCAAGCAGCGCGGCGACAGCCAAGACCCCGAATGCGTCAACCTGATCATCGATCCGCAAAAAATGACCCTTGGCTTCTTCAGGCAAATCGTCGACGCGCTTTACGAACCCGACGTCCACAACCACGATTACGTCGTTTACAACGCCTCGTTCGAAATCACGCGCCTGAACGAAATCAAGCAATACCTGGACGACGCCGAATACGGCAAGAAAATCGACGCGATCGTCGACAACATCTACGATTTGGCTGATTGGTTCAACGTCAATTCGAAAGACTGGCACATCTGGATCGCTGAACTTTTCGGCTTCCACAGCATCAAAAACGTCTTGGCGATCACCCCCAAGAGGTTTTTGGACGAAACGAAAACGAAAAGTTACAAAAGCCTGAACGTGCAGCACGGCTACAAGGCGCAGACCTTGACGCACTTGCGCGCCCTGGGCGCAGTGAGCGACAGGGAATGGGCCGGGTTGTCCAAGGATTTGCAGGAATATTGCGAAAACGACGTCCGGGCGATGATCGCTGTCGAGCGGTTCGGTTCGGATCTCGTCGCGAGCTTCGACGAAACCGGCATACCGATTGGCATGCGGATATTCCGCATCCTCGCCGCCGGCGGGTCAAGCGAAGAATTCCAGGCGTTGCTCGACGAATTGAGAGCGCTCCCAGCCGACGCGTTCGCATCGTTGGCCGCGGACATGGAGAAAGAGCTGCGCCAAATGAAAAAAACGCTAGGCGCCTCCGCCGAGCGCGTGAAAGATTTTACCGTTACCTAAGCATATAAGCCGTTTCCTTTCCGTTCGGGCATATAATCATCGTACCAATTGATTGAAAAATTGAATTTGGGACAACAAAAGGAAAAGCATACTTCGGAATGCTGCTTATATGAAAAACAAAAAGGGAACAAACCGCACGGGCAAGAAAGCCGCGACGAACCGGAATCGATGGCTGGCGTCCGTCGGACTGGCCGCCTTGGCAATCGGCGGGATCGCCGCGGCAGCCGGGACCATGGCGCAAAGCGCGCAAACCGGCCAACGCGCCCAAGCCCCGCAAAACGCGCGGGCCGCGTTGGACGCCCAACCCGATTACTCGAACGTCAGGGTGCGCACCAACCCGATCAACGGGTTCGAGGGCGTTGACGTCTACGACGACAAAAACGAGCCCACGGGGAAAAGGATGGTGCTCACCACGATCGACTTCAACACGCGAAACCCGAAATCCGGCGTGGCGCTGGTGGACGCCGACCAGCTGGTCCTGGATTCGTGGGTGATTCCCGACACCGTCGGCAACAACCTCAATTACACGACCAACATCATCGCCGGGCCGGACGCCAACACGTTCTTCGTCCTGGCGGGGATCAACAACCTGGCCAAGGCGCTGAACACGGTCTACACCGATTACGATCCGACCCACACCAATTACGCGGACGTGGTGACCGCGAACCTGTCCGTCGCCCCGTCGATCAAAATCTTCAAGATCGTTTTAAACGGAGCGACGATCGGCAACGACCCCACGAACCCGGTTTACGATTTCAAATACCCGAGTTTCAGCGACCAGCCGACTTACAACGGCGGTCTCAAATTCTTCACCAAAAGCGGGCTTTTCGCCTCGAACCTGGCGCAACAGACCGGATGGGGCAGCAACCAGACGTTCAATTCGTTCGGTTACCTGCAATACCTGTTTTACGGGCAGCTGTTCCAATACAATTACTCGAAGAATTCCGGGGACGAGGACGAATTCGCGATGATTTCGTCTTACCTTGGGACCGACGCTTCGCTTGGTAACCTGTACGGATATTACAACCAACCGCTGGGCGCGCAAACGCCCGCGCTCTCTTACGTCGAATATTTCTTCGCCGAAGTCCTCAGGCCGATGATCAAGGACCCGATCAACACGTACACGACCACCCCTTACGTCCCCGTCGACGGGGCGATCCGGACCGATTACGCGGTCGCCGACATGGTCGGGGGTTTCTTCAAAGCGCCCGCCGACGACCAACTCACCGTCGCCGCGGCGCTGTCGATCGCCTTCATGCTCGATTACCAGCCTTGGGGCCTTCCCGCCAGCAACGACAACATAAGCACGCTCAAGGGCACGATGACCCGAATCGGCCACGGGGCCTTGAACGTGGTTCCCGGATGGTTCCTTTTCAAGCCCGACCGCGGCCCGAACTGGATGTCGTACGGCTACGCGTTCGTCAACGCCAACTACCCGATCGGCAATTCGATCTGGATGACCGCCATCGGGTCGTATTACAACCGGAACGAGCAGAAATATTACACGGTCCACGCGCGGCTGACGTGGAGCTACAACATGTTCTTCGACGCCTACACGGTCCACGACTACGATTACTTCTCGATCGATCCCGCCGAATACAACAGCGCGGGGATCAAGATAGGCTACGGCTCCAACGTCGTCAGCTTCTCGGGATTGGCGTTCACCCGGGTCTGGAGCAAAAACCCGTTCATCAAAATGCTTGACTTCGCCACCAATTCGTTCGCGTTCAGCACCAACACGAACCAAATCGGGCTGTTCTCGCGCAACGAGGGCCAAACCGTGCTGACCGAGAACCAATACGTGCTCACGGGAACGGTGCTCAAATTCGCGTACGACCTGAACTCCGAAATCCTTTCGGTCTTCACCAACCGCGACATTTACGCGTTCGTGTTCGACCCGAACAACCTTCCGGCCGACGAATCGCCGTGGGCGGCCGACGTGTATTCGCGCACCATGCTGACGCAGCTGGGGTTCGTTTACAACGTCCCCGTAAGCAACCTTGTGGACAAGAACATGGTCCTGAACCCCAACAACCAAGGTAGGCTCAACGGATACGTGGTCAACATGGACACGAACGTGGGATTGCAGCAAATCTATTCGATCCAGTCCGCGACCACCGCGGGCAAAACCAAGATCCTTGGCGCGTTCTCCATGCTTGAATTCGGCTACCAGGCGACGAGGGACGACGTCGAGTTCGACAGCGGCCAGAAATCCCAGCCGATCGCCTCGATCGCCGGATCGTACACCTCGGACGAGCTGAAAAGCCTGTTCGTCAACAAGCCCCGCCGCAAAGGCACGTTCCCCGACGCGCCCCAGATCGGCTTGATAGTCACCCGCGCCGCCGGCGCGACGATCACCGTCAACGAGCTGATCAGGCACCAGAACATGGTCGTGCTCGGCTTCGCGATCAAAAGCGAGGACCTCGAGTCGCTGGACACCTATTTCGAGGCGGCCACGTACCAGTCTAGCTACACGGGCGTCTTCCAACCGTTCGTCCCTTCGGTCGTGTCGTACATCGAGCCCGGCATGGTCGCCAAGGACCAGGTTCTGCGCGGCGCCACGGTCAACGATTTGGTCAACGAATACCAAAACGATTACGCGGGCTTCCAGAAGAAGTATTTCGATCGCTTCGTGCAACGCATCGACAACAGGTCGGACGGCAACGCGTACGAACTCAAAATCGTCTCGTACAGCGTCCCCGCCAACGCGATTTCGTTCTTGACCGTCGAAATCCTGCCCCAAGGCCAGTTGATCGCTTCCGCCGCCAACCCGGAATCGCCCGACGGGACCACTTTCGCTTACAACAACGTGTTCCCGCTTTCGGTCGGCAACGACGCGGTCATGTACATCATAATCGCGGTGAGCGTCGCGGTCGCGCTGATCCTGCTGTTGGGGCTCGCCATCGGCATCCCGATGCGCCGCAACCGCAAGGCGATCGAACGCCAGTTCATCGCGTCGCACAACCAAATCAACACGCTGACGCTCGCGGTCGGCAGCGTGTTCAAGAAGCTCGCGGGCAAATTCGACGAGCAGCAAGCGGCGATGATCGGCGGAAAGAAACAGGCGAAACCAAAACCCAAGGATGTCAGGTTCGCGCAGAAGCCGCCCGAAAAACCGACCTACAAGGCGCCCCCGCCCGCGCCCGCCAATCCGCCCGAACGCGGCAAAACCCCGGCCCGCGACGGCGATGCGGGGACTGCCCGGCAAGGCAAAAAATAAAAGGCAGCCGCAAAGAAGACGCGCCCCGCACGGGGGCGCGTCTTTGCTTTCGTTCGCGGGTAAGCGGCGCGATTACCCTTTGGCGGCCTTGGCGAACGCCGCGGTCGCTTTTCTCAGCGCCCGGAAGATCCCGGGCTCGCTGGAGGAGTGGCCCGCGTTTTTAACGAGCCACAGCTTGGCCTTGGGCAAAACCGCCTTAAGGTCGAACGCGTTGCCGGGCGGGCACACGTAATCGTATTCGCCGTGGATCAGCCAGCACGGTTTGCCCTTGATTCTCGCGGCGTTGCCCAAGATGTAATCGTCGTTGGGGAAGAACGTGCCGTTGACCGCGTAATGGCATTCCATCAACGCGGTCTGGTACGCTTCGTTCGGCTCGACGGGGAACCTGGCTTTCGGCTTGAAAAAAAGCAAATCCAGCTCCCATTGGCTCCACGCGGTCCCCGCCGCCTTCCTGAGCTTCGCGTCCTTGGATCGCAACCGTTTGTAATACCATCCCATGATGTCGCCGCGGTGCTTTTGGGGGACGAGCCCGACGAAAGGCGCGTATTTCTCCGGAAACATCCGCGCCACCCCGTCCGGCTCGATCATCCACGACCAGTCATGTTCGCGACCAAGGAAAATCCCGCGCAGGACCAGCCCCGACACGCGTTCGGGGTGCTTGATCGCGTAGCAAAGCCCCAAGGTCGATCCCCAGCTGCCCCCGAAGACGAGCCACCTGTCTATCCCCAGGCGCCCGCGCAACGCCTCCATGTCCCCGACCAGGCAATCCGTCGTGTTGCCCTCAAGGCAAAACCGGGGCCGCGATTTGCCGCAGCCGCGCTGGTCGAACAAGACGACCCGGTAGCGCCGCAAGTCGAAAAACCGGGTCGACGAAAAGCTCGTAGATCCGCCCGGGCCGCCGTGCACGAAAACCGCCGGGATCCCGTTGCGGTTGCCCCATTCCTCCCAGTAAATCGAGTGGATTCGGTCGACTTTCAGACGCCCTTTTCGGTTGGGCTTCAGGCTTTCGGGCATGTTTTTCATAATTGATTGTATTTTAATCCATTAATTTATATAATTACAATATAAATCCATGTAATGTACCTATTCCAAAGGAAATACCAATGGCGAATATTAGTCACAAAAGCGAAACGTTTTTGATGGAAGACGGCAGCGTTTTGGCGACCGCCGAAAACTTCTCGTTCAACATCGACCACGTAGCGATCCGCAACAATCCCGCCCAACTCAAGGGCATGACCCCGGTCGCGGCGTGGCTGAACAGCCTGGCCGGATGCCACCTGTTGATCATGAAAGTGCTGGCGCCGCAGCAGAAAGTCGACCTGATCAACGCGAAAATCGTCATCGAATCGATCAACGACGGCGCGCCGTCGGACGAATATTACGGCGTGCGGGAAATGGTCATCCATTACTACATCCAGGCCAACAACACCAACGACGAAATCTCCAAATTCATCCGATACACCCAAAAGCACTGCCCGGTGCACTCAACGATCGAACAATTAAAGAAGACCAAGCTAAATTACGTCATCCACGTCGTGAAGTAATTTTGCGGCAATGGGGCTTCACAAGAATTCGAAATGGTTTGAGTCTTATTGCCCGAACCACGACGCTCCCAATTCAAAAGGGCTGAATTTCGCGCGGATTTACCTGACGTTCACGTCCGTCGTTTCGATCGTCCTGTTCCAGTTCGTCCCCCATTACAGCGAAGCATTCAAGATCTTTCTGAACCTCATTTGGTACCCGGGCGTCAACATCGGGTTGACCGCTTCGGCGTTTTTGATCGGCTACGACTTCTTCACGAAGTCGCACATAAAATGGAAAGTTTGAATTAAAGGGTTCAAACTTTCTTATTTATCGTATTACTTTTACGCTTTTTTGACGATTCTCATCGGCTTGGTCAGCTTTGGGATCATCCAGGCGTCCAACGCGGAAGCCGCGTTCACCGCGACCAGCGCCAACGGGCTGTTCGCCGCGTCGCGCTTCGGTTGGACCGCGGACGCCAACAATTGGTACGGTTTCATTTTCCTTTACACCCTGGTCCCGACGCAGAACTTTTACGTTTTGGGCACGATCTTCGTCGTGACCTTTTTTTATTTCATGATTTTCGCGCCGTTCGTTTTCAATTTCATGAACCGGATCAGCTTCGGGAGCTGCACGGCCTTCGTTTGCGCCCTGGGGCTCGTCGCGTGCTTCCTCTCGACGTGGTCGGACGTGTTTTTCGCGGACCCGAACCTGCAGGCGATGCACCCGTGGTTCGGGAACGTCACCCTGTTCACGAATTGGTTCCTGCTGTCGTTCATGTTCGTTTTCGGCTTTTACATGCGCAAGTACACGAAGGTGATCCCGTGGCGCATCGCGTTGGCGATGTTCGGCGGCTTTTGCGCGTTGCTTTTCGCCGCCGAGACCGCGATGGACTACGCTTACGCTAGCCTGGGTTCGGAGGTCGGCATGGCGAACGGTTTCAACGCGTATTATCTTGGCGGGGGCATCTGCTCGCTGCCGATCCTTCTGCTGTCTTACCTTTTCATCAACGTGTGCGCGAGCTATTGCTCGGCCAAAACGCCGCGCCCGTTCGTCGCGGCGATGAATTCGTTCAACGAAAGCCACCAAAAATACATCCCCGAGCAATTCATCATGGTCGGCATCGCGTCGCGGATGATTTACGGCGTGCTGTTCCTGAAGGTCATTTTGGGGCTCGACGTGCGAATCAACACGAACTACAACCTGCTCGTGAGCGGCGCGGTCGGCAGCGAATGGTGGGGATGGAGCCTCGTCCTCGTTTCGGTCCTGGTCGTGCTGTTCGCGTACGGCATGACCGCGCTGCGCATGAGGATCTTCGATGCCGTCGAGGCGGCGTGGAACAGGAAACGCGGCCTGAACCCGTTCAACCGGAACGGATCGGCCGTCGGGTAGCGGATTGTGCCATTTTCGCCCAAATTGGTATATAATTAAAAAGCAAAGTTTAAGGGCGCAGAATTAAACAATCGAATCAAATCGGGTCTTGAATCACATGAAAAACATGCCATTTGACATTTCGGTCATCGTTCCGACGTACAATTGCCGGGAGTATTTGCCGATGTCGCTGAACTCGATTTTGAAGCAGAACGTCAACCTGAAGCGGACCGAGATCATCGTCGTCGACGACGGCTCGACCGACGGCACGGAAATCGTCATGCAAAGCTTTCTGCAGAACTTCCCGTCCAACGTCTTTTACCACAAAAAGGCCAACGGCAACTGGGGTTCGGTCATCAATTACGTCAAAAACAACCATCTCGCCCGCGGCAAGCTGATAACGATCCTGGACGCGGACGACTATTTCTACGCCCACGCGTTCTCCAAGGTCCTGCCCCACATAAACAACGACATGATCGTCGCGTCGTTCGATTGCCTGAACGACGAGCGCAAATACGTCCTGAACCCGTTTTTCGGCAAATCGCGCAACATCTTCAACAAGAAACGGCTGCGCACCCCGCACAGCCAGCCAATTTGCAAGTTTTATTCGAACGACCTTTTTTACAACCAGGACGATCTGTCCGAGAACATGTGGTACCAGGACTGCATTTTCTACCACCGGGCGGTCTCCAAGTCCAAAAGCCTTTATTACATCCGCGAGCCGCTGGGCACGTGGTTTTCCACGCGGCCGGGCAACTCGACGACCACGCCGTGGACCAACGACGCGAAGTTCGAGGCCTGGTGCGAAATCCTCAAGAACATGTGCCTGAACGACGCGGGCGTGGTCGTTTACATCTACAGCCTGCTGCCCGGGTTCATCGACCGCCTGAAGGAAAAGAATTACCGCGTTTACCTGCCGACCAGGCCGTCGCACACCTGGCTGCCGCCCGGGATCTCCTGGGCGTTCAACTGAATTTTGTACCTAAAGATCCACAAGTGGATCAAATATCCCAAAAAAACCGGGAGGCGGCCGCGCCCGCGAGCCAATCCGGGCAAAACCGCCTTCGTCAAAGCGGAGGACAGACATGGCTAACATCATTCCGGCAAAGGACTTGCGCGCGGGGCACACGATTTTCTACAACAACGGCGTTTATTTGGTGTTGAGCAACTCGTTCAACAAGACCGCGATGCGCGAGGGGATCGTCAAGTGCAAGGTCAAGAACCTGCGCACGGGCGCGATCACGATCGAGGTGTTCACGGGCATGAAGCTCGAGCAGGCGCAGGTGGACAAGAAAACGATGAATTTCGTGTACGCCGACGGCGACAACCTGAATTTCATGGACAACGAGACGTACGAGCAGATCGCCATCCCGGCCAAAAAGCTGGAATGGGAAAAAAACTTCCTGACCGAGGGCGTGGACGTCAGCGTCATCGCGTACGAGGGCGAAATCCTCGGGCTGAGCCTGCCCGACCAGGTCGTGATCCAGGTGGAAACCGCCGAGGACGCGGTCCAAGGCAACACGGTGACCAACGCCATGAAAAAGGCCAAGTTGGTAACCGGGTACGAACTCGACGTGCCGCAGTTCATCACCAGCGGGGAAAAGATCGTGGTCAACGTCGAAGAGGGGACCTACGTCAGCCGGGGGCCGAAATAATATGTCCAGCCAAACGCCGCAAACCGAGGCAAACAAGAGGATCTCCAAAAGCGCGCTCGGATCGATTTTGATCAGCCGCGAGGCTTTGCAAACCGCGGTGGCCAATTTCGTGAACGCCTTTTTGCACGGCGAAAAGAACCCGGGTTTCGCCTTGGAAAAAGTCGATTTCGTCGAATTCGAGAGCAGCACGGATTTCGCGGTCAACCTTTTCGTGTCCTGCAAGGCGAAGCTCAAGCCGGGGCTTGAGCTGCAAAGGAACCTGCAGTCCGCGTTGATAGCGCATCTGGAGACCGAATTCAAGATCAGCGCGCTGAGCGTCAACGTGATTTGCGAATTCGCCTAAACCTATGAGACAGATGTGGGCCCAGCGGGTCGCCGTGTTCGAGTATCTGTTCGCGTGCCTGCTCAAAGGCGAAACCGACCCCGAACGGATCGTCGCTGATTTCGCCGCGTACGGGGAATACGGCGAGCTCACCGACTGGCAGGCCAAGATCGTGGCCGACTTCGCCCGCCGCTTCGGCGAGTACGCCGAGCTCGTCCGCGGCGCGCTGCGCACCAAATGGTCGTTCGAGGATTTCGACAACGTAGCCAAAGCCGCCATCCTCGAGGCGGTCGCCGAACGAAACGCCCACGGCACCGACAAGGCGGTCTTGATCGACCAGGCCCTCATCACGGTGGGCCGCTACGGGGACGCGCACCTGAAAGGGATCGTCAACGCCGTCTTGGACAGGATCTTGCGTTAGCCGGGGGTCGCGGATTTATGGAACGTAAATGGAGGACGCATTACGTGTTGGTGGTCGCCAACGTCGTTTTGCTTTTGGCGTTCGCGCTCAATTTCGCCGTCAAGGGCCTTGTGATCGACAGCGTCCGGAACGCCGAGATAAATTTGCCCGCGGAAATGCTGAACGTGAACCTTTACCTGTTGGCGATCGCCCCGCTGCTCGCCTTCATGATCGCGGGTTTTCTGTGCTATCTGGACGTCAAATACTTCTTTGCGGACTACTCTTACAAAAAATTCCATTTCGACAAAAAATGGTCCAAGGTCTACATCGGGGGCGTGGGCGTTTTCCTTTTCAACCTTCTGGCCGGGTTCGCGCTCGTCCTGGCGGCCATCCTTCTGGCCCAGCAGGCGAAGGACCAATACCTGAACGGCACCGCGCCGCTGACCGACGCGCAGGCCAAGGAACTTTACGTGCAGACGATCGACAGCATGTCCGCGACGGTTTACCTGTTCTCGTGGATCGCTTTGGGCGTCTGCGCGGCGCTGACGCTGACCAGTTTCGGGATGTTCAAATACGCGCGCTTCAAAATC
>CAZPGT010000009.1:0-16406 GCA_964586345.1 uncultured Mycoplasmatales bacterium
GTGACGCGCATCTCGGCTTCTTCCTGGGACAGGTTGTCGCCGTGCCCGGGCAGGTTGAACGCGTAATATTTGTAGCCTTTCTTCCTAAACGACCTGAAAACGGCTTGGTGCGATTCGTGGCGGCTGGAAAAGCCGTGGACGAAAATCACGACCGGTTTCGGCCTTCATCCCCATTGGTAATACGGCTTTATGCTCGCCAGACCAACGAGCAGCGACTCGCCGCCCGGTTGGGCGTTTGGGTTGGTTGCGGCTGGTTCTTGCGTACGTGTTGCCCGCCTTATTTCTTAAGATTGGATTTCGAGCGGATTTCCTTGGCGATCGATTTGATCAGTTCCGAGGACGATAGGTTGTCCTGGCGCTTTTTGTTGAACGTCAGGCGCGCGCGGCGCAACTCGGTTTTGGGTTTGTCGTCTTTTTGCGTCTCGAACCGATTAGCGAACGGATTGGCAGTCGGGTGCCTGTCCGCAGCCGGGGCGGACGGCCCGCCGAACATCGAGAAGTCCGGGGCGAACAATTGGGGCGACAGCGGGTCGCTTGTCACGTCCACGGGGAATTTGCCGGTGCGCGAAGCGGGGACGGGGATGCTGAACGGGTCGGGGCTCAAATCGGTCAGGAAATCGAAATCGTACGTCCGCGTCGAACCGGATCCGGGCGTTTTCTTGACCAATTCTGGGACTTTGTCGCTCGAATGCAGCGTCACGTTGCTCGAAGGCTGCTTGGCGATTTCCGTGGTCTGGATGCTGGCGGTGGCGTTGTCGTTCGGGTCGAACGCGGGAATCGTGGTGTTCAACGCGACCGCGTCCTTGGTCATCAGCGCCATCTCTTCCAGTATCTCGCGTTTGATTTCTTCCTTCATCTTTTCGTTTTGGTAGGCCTGGCGCTTTTCGTCGAAATCGAAATCGCGGTTGCCCGAAACGTTCTTCAGCGCGCGGCGCATCACGTCCACGTCGTCGGTCAGCTCTGACGTTTTCGCCTCCTCGCGCGGTTGTCGCGGCGCCATTTGGATCGGCCGGGTGAATTCCAGCGGAATCGTCGGGATCGGGATCGCTTCTTCCCCGCCCTGATCGTCCTGCTCGATGTCGTCGATGATTTTTTCGGTGTACGAGCGGTTTTCGCTTGCGGGCTGCATGTCGTGGTCGGCGAATTCGTCCTGGCTGATCGCGACGGTCAGATCCTTTTGGATGTCGTCGAGCTTAACCGACAGATCGCTGAACAGTTTTTTGTATTTGTTGGTTTCCTGTTCCGGCTCGGGTTCGGCGATCGGTTTGGTTTGCGCCGCGGCGGCGTTTCTTTGACCGCGCAAGTCGTCGAGCGCGTTTTTGATTTCGTTCAGGACGTCCGCGGTCGAGCTTTCCTTGCGCGCCTTTGTCTCGTTCAGGACGCGTTGGCGTTCCTTTTGGGCGGCTTCTAGCAGGATCAACCGTTGGTTCTCGACGAATTCCTTGTTTTCTTGGATGCGGCTCTCCAGTTCGTTCTTAAGCTGCTCGTACTGCTCTTGCTCCTGTCTGAGGCGCTCGCGCTCGAGCTCGATTTCGCTGCGCGCGGAATTCATCAATTTCTCGCGCTCTTGCTCCGCCGCCTCGAGCATCCGTTGCCGTTCCGAGTTGATTTCCTCGCGGGCTTGCTCGATCATCTTCGTTCTGGCCTCGTACGCCTTGCTTTGCTGCTCGTACAGATCGATTTGCGGCTGGACCATCCGGGTTTGCTGCATTTTGGCCAATTCGGCCTGGACCAATTCCTTGACGCGGTCTTCGGAAACGAACGTCGTTTGCGCGGGCTGGGCCGTTTCGCGCCCCGCCGCGTCCGGCACCACGGTTTGCAAAGAGGTCAGATGGTCCGAGAACCTGCGGGCGCTGTTGGTGTTGTCCACGAACGAGAAATCGTCGTCCTTGGACTTGAAGTTTATCGCGTAGGTGCCGCTTTCGGACATGAATTCGTTGGGCGTCGGGGCTTCGGTTTCGGTCGTCGGTGCGGCGATGTGGATCGATTCGGAAGGGGCGGCGGAAGTCGGTTGGCTTTGCACCAAATCGATGTCGCGGTGCTTTTTGACGTCGTCCAACGCGATTTGGATCGATTTGTGGATCTCGTCCTGGTTGGCGTAAGCGCTGTCCAGGGAAGCCTTGAACGAATTGAACCGTTCGTCGTCGTAATCGTTGTCGATTCGCTTGGTGGACACGAATTCCGTGTAGTTGCGCGTGGGCGACTGGAAATTTTTCGGATCGTCCAATTCGTTGGTCAAGGTCAGCAGCTTGCGGTCCTTTTGGCTCTTTGGCATCTTGAACGACTCCTCGTACGAATCGATGACGTCGCGCACGAACACGTCGTCGTTGGGCAGATCGATCGCCAAGATTTCCTCGGTGATGTTGTCGTTCATCCGGTTTTGGTTGTTTTTCTGAACCGCTTTGTTCTTGTAGGTGATTACATCGTCGAAGATTTTTTTCGTTTCCGCGTCGTCCTCGGGGATGTAAAAAGAATCTAATCTGTCCATATTTCCGTCTTCTTTTTTTTCGCTTAGTTTGGAACTGTCAATGACCGAAAAAACATTGGTATCATCGCCGCGCTTTTCGCTGTAAAACGATTCCAGATTCCTAGAAAGATCATTGTTTGCCTTGCGATCGTTGCCCATAAATCCTCGCTTGCGCCGCCTGGCGCAAAATACCGATGTTTTCTTTGCGATTTGCGCACATTATTATATTTAAACGATTATAAAATAAAGTAACCGCGATCACGAATAAAAAAACATCGCGCCCCGCGCGGCTGCTTCGCGGCGCGAAAACGCGGCGAAATTAGCGACAAAAAAGTCACCACACACAAAGGCGTATGCTTAATGCTGTTCCATTTCTGGCCTCACATGGTTCGCAGCCGATGTTGTGATGACTCATCAATTCTACAATAAAATTATTCGATGTTGATTAATTTGTCCGCGAGCATGTCGCGGCCGCCGCCATCGTCGTCGTCGTCGTCGAAGTCGTCTTCGATCTTAAGCGATTCGTTGATCAGCTCGTCTTCTTCCTCGGTGAACTCCTTTTTCGCGAAATCCTTCAGCCCCCCGTATGCGTCCGCGGCGGGTTTCGCCCGCCTTCCACGCGGCGGGGCCGCCTCCTCGCCTTCGGAAGGGTTCAGGTTCATCGCCTTGATGGCGTCGAACTTCGAATCCAGGTTCCTGATGTCCGCGGTCAGCGTCTTGAAGCTGTCCGCCACTTTGCCGCCTTGGGCCCTGTTTTCGCTGATTAGGTTCAGCAGGCTTTCCTGGGTTTTGGTGATTTGCGAAATTTCGTCGGTCAGCTGCTGGTTGGCGATTTCGAAATAGCGCGAATCGTTGTACTTCTTCACGAGCAACCTGTTGAGTTTTTCCAAATCCGCGTTGTCCGCCTGCAATTTGGCCAGCAGCTGCCCCAACTTCTCGTATTTCGATCTGAACCCTTGGATTTCGTTGGTCAGCGCCTCGTTGTCCTTCGCGACCCTGGAATAATCGCTTTTGGCCTTTTGCAGCTCCTCGTTGCTCACTTTCAGCTGCGCCTCGATTTCCTTGGTCGTCGAGACCATCCGGTCGAATTCCTTGCGTTTGCTTTCCAGCACGCTTTCGATTTCGTTGCGTCGGTTCTCGATTTCGCCGACCAAAATTTTCTCTTTCTCCAACAAAATCGAATTCAGCTTGTTGGTTTGCGCCTGCATGCGGTCCTCGAGCTCGCGTTCGACGTTCTTCTTGATGATGATCGGCTGGCTGTTCTTGAAGTCCTCCAGCGTCTGCGTGCGCTTTTCGAGCTCGGAAGTGAGCATCTTGATTTGGCTTTCCTGGGACTTCAGCTCGTTCATCAACTGGTTGATTTTCAGTTTCAGGTCGTACGATTCGTTGTTCTTGTCGTTAAGCTCGTCGCGCATCTGGAGGCTGAAGTTCTGCAGGTTGAAGTATTTCTGCTTGAACATTTCGTAGAAGCGCGACCATTGGTTGTAGCGTTGGTCGAATTCGTCGCGCACCCGCTCCACTTCCGAATCGATCGCGTTTTTCATGCTGTCCTTTTGGCGGGCCTGCAAATCCTTCAGCACTTTGCGGTAACGGTTCTCGATGTCCTTTTTGACGGCCTCGAGCTTGGTTATCGTCGTCAGGTTGGGGTAAATCGCGGACTTGCCGGTTTTGGACAGGTTGTTCTGTTCCAGCAGAAAGTCGATTTTCTCTTTCTCCAGCTTGGCTTTTTCCTTGGCCAGCTTCGCCAATTCGATTTTCATCTCGACCAATTGCTGGTTGAACGTGATTTTCCTGATTTCGTTCTCCAACGGTTGGGTGAACTTGAAGCTTTTCACGTAGTTCTTAAGCGTTTCCAGCCAACTCGCGTCGTCAAGGTTCTGCCTCTTCGCGCGCAGATACGAACGGCGGGACCGGGTAACGAAATCGATTACCTCGTAATCCTTCGCGTCCGGGTAATGTTTCAAGAACAGCTTAATCGCCGGATCGAGCTTTTGCTTGTCGAAAATCTCCAGGCAGCGGTTGTCGAACTCGATGTCGTCGCCGCGGGGATCGCCCGCCGCGAAATGCGCGTCGTCGCTGAAAATGTCGTATTGCTTGCTGTTTTCCGGATTCATACTGTGTTGGTGTCCTTGAAAAAGATTCGCTCTGGAACCCGCCGATTCGGTCGGCCGTGCTATTGTTTATCGTTAATGATAATTATATAATAATGACCAAAAGAAAGAATTAACAATCTGCGCGCAAACGAAATTTAACCCCATGACCAATTTTGACGTCGTCGTGATCGGCGCGGGCCCAAGCGGCATTTACGCCGCGACCTACGCGGCCTTGAAGCATCTCAAAGTCCTGGTGGTCGAGGCGGCCCGAACCGTCGGCGGCCAGCCGCGGCAGCTTTACGGGCACAAAAAAGTGTACGATTTCCCCGGACACCTGGTGACCAGCGGCGAGGCGATCGTGCAAAACCTGCTGCGCCAGCAGGCCGACGTGGCCGACTTGGTTTCGTACCGGACGGGAACGACGGTCGCCAAATGCGGAATTCTCAAGTCCGGGAAGGTCTCGCTTTTGCTGTCGGACGGCAGCCGCGTGCGCGCCAGGGCGGCCGTGATCGCCACGGGCAACGGTTCGCTCGTGCCCAACCGGATCGACCCGAACCTGCTTTCGCCCGATTTCGACCTCGCCAGGCTCCATTACCACGTGCGCGAGTTCTCGGCTTATGCGGGCAAGGACGTCGTCATCCTGGGCGGAGGGGACGGCGCGGTGGAATGGGCGGGGCAGATCGCCGCTGCCCAAACCGCCAAAAGCGTCGCGATCGTCCACCGCAAACCCGTTTACCGCGCCAACCCCAAATACGTCGCCGAGCTGGGTAGGCTCGGCGTTGCGCAGCATCTGGACAAGACGGTTCTGGGGATCGGCCGCGACGCGATAAGGATCGCGGACAACGGGACGAAAAAAACCGCCTCGGTCGCGTACGACGAAATCATCGTCCAATACGGGCTGAGGCAAGAAAGGGGCCGGGGCGGCGCGTGGGATTTCCTGGACCGCAGGGGGAGCAGGCTGACCGTCGACCGCAACCAGCAGACCAGCGCGCCGAACGTCTACGCGATCGGCGCGGCGACGTTTTACGACGGCCGCCCCGATTTGATGGTGGTCGGCATCGCCGAGGCGGCGGTGGCGGTCAAGCACATTTACGACAAAATCAACCCGTACGGCCAGGATTACATCGTCAAGGACTAAACCAAGTCCTTGTGCACCTCGTCCACGGGGCGCAGGTTCACTTTGTTGGTTTTGAACCCGAACCCCTCCCCCGAAGCGTATTTGGGGATCACGTGGACGTGGAAGTGGAACACCTCTTGCCCGGCCAGGTTGCCCTCGTTGGAAAGGTAATTGATCCCGTAAGGGTCCAGTTTGGAGTCTTTCAGGAGGGCGGCCACCGCCTTCGTGAGCGAGATCACCGCGCGCAGCGCGTCCTCGTCCGCGGACGACAGGTCGCGGAAATGCTTCTTAGGGATCACCAAGGCGTGCCCGTCCGCGGTCGGGTTGACGTCCAAGAACGCCAGCGCCCCGTCGGATTCGGCGATTACTTTGGCGGGGATCTGCTTGGCGACGATTTTGCAGAAAACGCAGTTTTCCATGGCGGTTAGTTTCCTTGTTTTGCGGAATGAATCGAGATTAATAATATAATAATTGGACGATGAATCAACCATTGCGCGAAGGCGGCACGGATTACGGGTCGCGCCGCGGCGAGCCGGGGAACCGCCTCAAAAAAACCGATTTGGCCGAATGCGAATACCCCAAGGGGTACGTGCCCGCGCTTTCGATCGCGGCGATCCAGGCGGCCGTTTTGGTTTTGGTGCTGGTCGGGTTGGACTCGGGTTGGTACGGCAGCGTCCCGCTGCTGCGCTGGTACGACGCCGTGCTCGCGGTTTGCGCCCTGGGCTGGGGCATGAACTGCGTCTGGCTCGCGTGCCGCCAGAATTTCGGAGGGCAGGCCAAATTCGCGGTCAAGAAAGCCGCGGACGCGGTGGCGATGAAAAAACGCAGAAGGGAACGGCTCACGCTCGATTTGGCCCGCGCGTCCAACAACGTGGCCGATTTGACCGACTACCTGCGGTTCGCGGAGCTGCGCGCCAAAAAGACCAGGCGGGCGTTTTGGGTCTCGTTCGGGATCCAATCGGCCCTAACGGTCGCCGCGGTCGTCCTGGAAATCGCCATGTCCGCGCCGTAGAAGCGACTTTTCGGTCATTTCTGGCGGCACGCGCACGCCCATGTATTCCAGGACGGTCGGCGCGACGTTCGCCAGCGACGCGAACGGGTCCGCGTCCAGGGCGATCGTCCTGTCCGTGCACGCGAAGGGCACGGGGTTTTTGGTGTGTTTGGTGACCGGCTCGCCGCGGTCGTCCTCCATCTCCTCGGCGTTGCCGTGGTCCGCGGTGAGGAAAAGCGTCACGCCCCTTCGCGCGCACGTTTCGACGACCCGGCCGATCTGCCCGTCCAAAAATTCCAGCGCCCGCACGGTCGGGCCGTATTTGCCCGTGTGCCCGACCATGTCGGGGTTGGCGTAGTTGAGCACGACCAGGTCGTGTTTGCCGATCTGCTCGACCAGGCGGTCGGTTATCGCCTCGCACGCCATCTCGGGCGCGAGGTCGTACGTGGCGACCTTTTTGTTCGAAGGCACGAGGATCTTGGTCTCGTTCGGGTACTGGGTCTCCTTGCCGCCGTCGAAGAAAAAGGTCACGTGCGCGTATTTCTCGGTCTCGGCGATCCGCAGCTGGCTGAGCCCCGCCTTCGCGACCGCCTCGCCCATCGTGTTCGCCTGCGCGGTCGGCGGGAACGCGACCGCGGTCGGCTCGATGCCCTCGTATTGCATCATCGTCACGTAATAAAGGTTTTTCCGGCGCAGCGGGGGGATCGCGTCGTAATAGTCCGACCCGTACACGTAATGGGACATCTGCCGCGCCCGGTCGGGGCGGAAATTCGCGAAGAACACGGCGTCGCCGTCCTGGATCGTGACCGCGGAAGGATCCTCCAGGGCGTTGACGGCGGGCTCGAGGAACTCGTCGTCGATCCCCTTGTCGTATTGGTCCTGCACGTAGCGCAACGGATCCGTGAACCGGTTGCCCTTCGCCTCGGTCAGCGCCGCGTACGCCAGATCGATTCGGTCCCACCGCCTGTCGCGGTCCATGGCGTAATAGCGCCCCGAGATCACGCCGATCTTGGCGTTTAGCGCGCGCAGCTTGGGCAGCGTCTCGCGCAAGTCGTCCAAAATCGTTTGCGGCGGCACGTCCCGGCCGTCGCCGAAAACGTGCAGCACCGCGCGCGCGCCGTTGGCGGACGCGGCTTCCAGGAGCGCGACGATGTGCTCGAGCGAGCTGTGCACGCCCCCGTGCGAGAACAGGCCCATCACGTGGAATTTCGATCCGTTCTCGCGCGCGTGGCGCAACGCGCCGAGCAACGCGGGGTTTTTGGCGATCGACCTGTCCGCGACCGCCTTGTTGATGAGCGACAGCCCCGTGGGCACGACGCGCCCCGCGCCGATGTGCAAATGGCCGACCTCGGAGTTGCCGATTTGCCCCTCGGGCAGCCCGACCGCCTCGCCCGACGCGCGCAAGGCGACGCACGGGCATTGGGTCTGCAGCGCGTCCAGGTTGGGCGTGGAGGCGTTGCGGACCGCGTTGCCCCGGGTCGCTTCCGAGATTCCGTATCCGTCCAGGATCATCAACAGAACCGGGCGCGCCATGGCTAGTCGAGCAACTCCGCGAAGCTTTCCGGGTCCAGCGAGGCGTTGCCCACCAGCGCGCCGTCGATGTCGGGCTGGCGGACGAGCTCGGCCACGTTTTTCGGGTTCACAGAGCCGCCGTACAGGATTTTGACGTCCGCCGCGATCGCGGGCGACAGCAGCCGCGCCAGGCGGGCGCGGATGCTAGCGATCGCGGCCTGCGCGATCTGGGGCGTGGCGGTCTTGCCCGTGCCGATCGCCCAGATCGGCTCGTAAGCGACGATGAGGTTCCCCGCGAGCGCCGGGTCGACGTCCGCGAGCGCGGCCTCCAGCTGGGCGGCGCAGACCGCGTCGGTCTGCTTCGCGTCAAACTGCGCGGCGTTCTCGCCCACGCAAAGGATCCCGACCATCCCGTTGCCCAAGAGCGCCTTGAGCTTTTCGTTGACCGCCGCGTCGGTCTCGCCGTAAATCGTCCGCCGCTCGGAGTGCCCGACGATCGCGTGGGTCACCCCCAAATCCTTCAGTTGGGCCCAGCTCACGGTCCCCGTGTAGGCGCCCGACGCCGCGGCGTTGGCGTCCTGCGCGGCGACGAGCATCGGCGGCCGCGCCAACGCCTTGGCGAGCTGCAGGTGCGCGAATACCGGCGCCACGCCGTATTCGCAACTGATCGTCTTGCGTTCGGCCAAACGGTCGAACGCGGCGAAGAATTCCTTGACCTCGCCAATCGTCTTGTTCGTCTTCCAGTTGCCGATGATGGTTGTTTTTCTCATGGTTACCTCAGATCCAATAGCTTCCTTATCTCCGCGTCGATCGCCTTCGCCTCGGAACCCAAGGCGTTCAGATCGTCGCCGTACAGGTTGTAATAAACCTTGAACTTGGGCTCGGTCCCCGACATCCTGAACCGCAGCCACGAATCCCCGTCCAACAGCCAGTCGCAGCACCCGCCCGCCTCGTTGAACGCGATTTTGGTTATCGGGCGCGCGCCGATCGTCCTTTCGCCGTAGCCCAGAATCCTGTCGAACCGCTTCCGCACCGATTCCTTCCAGTCGGGCTCGGCGAACGAGAACGGCACGGTCGCGTTGTAGATTTTGCCGTATTTGCCGTAAATCTCGCCCTCGAGCAAATCGATCAGGCTGACGCCCCTTTTTTTGCAGTCCCAATAAATCTCCAGCGCCAGCGCGGCGGCCTGGTACGCGTCCTTGTCGCGGTTGATCGTCGAGTTCAGCGCGCCGACGGCTTCCTCGAACCCGACCACGAACTGCTTGGCGTCGCCGATCTCGTTCATTTTCGCGCCGACCCACTTGAACCCGGTCGCGACCCGGTGAACCTCCGCGCCGAAATCCTTCGCGATCCGGTCGATGAGGTTGGTAGAGACGTAGGTCGATACGACGTACGGCCGTTTGGAGAACGTTTTGTTCTTCAGGACGTAATACGTGTACACGATGCCCATCTGGTTGCCGCTCAGAAACGTCCATCCCCCGCCGTGCCTGACCGCCATCGCGAACCGGTCCGCGTCCGGGTCGGCCTGGACGATCACTTCCGCGCCGTGCCTGTCCGCGTATTCGAGCGACAGGTCCCACGCCTCGCGGTTTTCGGGGTTGGGCGTCGGGGTGTTGGTGAAGTCGCCGTCGAACTCGCATTGCTCCCTCACCGGGATGACGTTGGTGTACCCAAGCCGCGCCAAGAACTCGGGCAACCGCTTGCACGCGGTGCCGTGCTGCCCGCTGAAGACGATCGGGAAACCCTTCGGCTCGGTTGGATCCGTCTTGATGAGCGCCTGCTTGCACGCCTCGTAATACGAGACGATCAGGCCCTCGTCCAAATATTCGATCAACCCGTCGTCCTTTCGGGGCCGGTGGTCGATCATCTCGTCCACGGGCGGCATCAGGCCGACCACGCTTTTGCCGTCGTCGGGCAGAACCTGCCCGCCCGTCGCGTCGTAAATCTTGAACCCGTTGTCCTCCTTGGGGTTGTGGCTGGCGGTGACGATCACCGCGCCGTGCGCGCCCAGACGCCTGATCGCGAACGAGACGATCGGCGTGGAGACCAATTGGTTGTTCTCGAACAGATACACTTTGATCCCCATCGACGTGAGCACGTTCGCCACGTCGATCGAGAAATCCGCGCCGTTGTTGCGGTTGTCGTGCGCGACGATCGCCTTGACCGCCTGCCCGGGATGTTTCTGCATCAGAAAGCGTCCGTACCCGGTAGCCATCTGGTAATACGTTATCCTGTTCAGGAATTGGGTGCCCGGGCCCATTTTCGCGCGGATGCCCGCGGTCCCGAACGCCAGCGGCGCGTCGCTGAAGGCCTGTTCGAGCTCCGCGCGCGACATCCGCCCGATCGAGTCCTTGTCGGCTTGGGGGACGTTGGGACTGTGCAGCCATTTGTCGACGATTGCTTTGTCCATGCGCGGCTCCTTAGTTTCCCATGGCGGTTTTGCCGAACGCGAACGGCAGCAACCCGCCCACCGTGTGGTGGGTCGCTTCGCCCTTGAGGTTGTACGTGACCACGGGCGCCGACGGGGCGGCGAACTCGCTGATGACCTGCCGGCACACGCCGCACGGCGTGCCGATTTCCCTGACCGCCGTCTCGGTCAGGACGTAAACTTTCAAAACGGTCCTGAACCCGGCGGCGACCATCGACGCGATCGCGCCGCGCTCGGCGCAGATCGTCGGCGAATACGTGGCGTTCTCGACGTTCACGCCCCCGAACCACCCGCCCTCGGACAGGATCAGGCACGAAACCCTGAACCGCGAGTACGGCGCGTACGCGTTGGCTAGCAATTGCTTGAGTTTTTCGAAATAGATGTCTTGCATTGTGCGCTCCTTATGCGACGGATACGATTTCGCGCGCCCGGTCGGCCAGGCCTTTCGGGATGGGCGAGGAAGAATAAAGCGTCAGAAGTTTTTCGCCCGCGGCGGCGCGCTGCCTGGCTTTTTTGTGCAGCAGGATGCCGGCGTGGAAATCGATCGCGTCGGTTTTTTTGCGGCGGCCCGAGCCCAGATCGACCGCGACGTTGGCCAGCGCCACGACGCTGGAGCACGCGACTGTCCCAGCTTTGGGCGCCTTGATCGTCAAACTGTGCTTCGGGCGGAAATACGCGTCCGCGTCGATGGCGCGCAAATCGCCGCCCTGGCGTCCGATCCACGCGCGGAACCTTTCGTATGCGGACCCGCCGTCCAAAACGCCGCGCAGCATCCGCCTGGCGTCCGCGGGCGCGGCGCATTTTTTGGTTTCCAGCAGAACCATGGTGACCAGCTCTTCCATCAGCGCCCTGAAATCCTCGCCCACGCCGGAATCGTTTCTCAGATAGCCGATCGCCTCTTTCATTTCGAGCGCGTTGCCGATCGTGTTGCCCAAAACCTCGTTCATGTCGCTGAGCGCGAATCGCACCTCGCGCTTGAAACGCTTCGCCAAGGCTTCCATGGTGGCGCGCAGCTTTCTGGCGGTTTTCGCGTCGCCGCAGAACGCGCCTTCGCCGTACTTGATGTCGATGAAGACGTAATCGGATTCCAAGGCGAACTTTTTGGAAAGGATCGACGCGGCGATGAGCGGCAGCGAGTCGATCGTGCCGGTCACGTCGCGCAGCGCGTAAAGCAGTTTGTCCGCGGGCACGATCTCGCTGGACTGCCCGATGATGAACATGTCGCACGCGCGCAAAATTTTCTTGGCTTCGGGCATGCTGATTTCCGTGCGCGCGCCCAGCGATTCGATTTTGTCGATCGTCCCGCCCGTGAACCCCAACCCGCGGCCCGAAAGCTTCACGACGCCAAAGCCAAGCGCCGCGAGCACGGGCGCCAGCGCCACGCTGACCTTGTCCCCGATGCCGCCGGTCGAGTGCTTGTCGATTAGCGTCTTGGCGTACCCCGGGCGGAACGAATAGACTTTGCCCGAGTCGATCATCGCCTCGGTCAGATGATAAAGTTCGTCCGCGTCCAGGCCGTTGAACCAGATCGCCATCAGAAGGGCGCTAATTTGGTAATCGGGGATCGTTTGGCGCACCAGCCCGGACACGAAAAAGCGGATTTGCTCCCTGCTCAGCCGCCGCTTGGTTTTTTTGGCTTCGATTATCTCAATGGCGTTCATGCGCTTTATTTGCCTTGCCGGGAGGCCTCTTCCGCGATGGCCACGCCCTTCGAGCATCCGATCCGCGTCGCCCCGGCGGCGACCATCTGCTTCAGGTCGCTTAGCGTCTTGATCCCGCCCGACGCCTTGATTTGCAGCGCCGCGCCGTGGTCGGTTATCGCCTGCTTCATGATTTGCACGTCGCGGACCGACGCGCCGCGGGAGGAGAACCCGGTCGAGGTCTTGACGAAATCCGCCCCGCCGTCGATCACGGCCAGCGTCGCGTTCTTGACCTGTTCCTCGGTCAGCAGGGCGGTTTCCACGATCACTTTCAGCAGCGCCTTCTTGCACGCTTTCTTGACGGCGCGGATTTCGTCGATGACGCACCGGCAACCCGCCTTGAATTCCGCGACGTTGAGAACCATGTCGATTTCGTGCGCGCCGTCCTTGATCGCCTGTTTGGCCTCGTAGACCTTTTGCTTCGTGGTCGTCTGGCCCAACGGGAATCCGACCACGGAACAGACTTTGATCCCGGTGTTGTGCAGCTGGTCGCTCACGTACGCCACGTACGAAGGGTTGACGCACACGGAATGGAACCGGTGCCTGATCGCTTCCGTGCACAGTTGCTTTATTTCGTCGGGCGACGCGTCCGCGCGCAAAAGGGTGTGATCGATCAACGAACTGTAATCCATCGTGCCGGTCCCTTACTTTTGCAGCGCGCAAGCGGTTTCCAACGCCAGGCGCACCATCGCCTCGAACGACGTTTGGCGCTGCTTGGCGTCCATCGCCTCGCCCGTCACCAACGAATCGCTCACGGTCAGCAGCGTCAACGCCTTCTTCTTCAGCTTGATGGCGTTGGCGTAAAGGCCGAACGCCTCCATTTCCACCGCCACGGCGCGGTGTTTCTGGTAAAGCGACCGCGGCTTGTATTTGGATTGGTAAAACGCGTCCTCGGAAACGATCGTGTGCACGGGCGCGGCGATCCCGTTTTTGGCCGCGGTCCTTTGGGCGAGGGCGACCAACGAACGCGACGCGGGAAGGGTTTTGTCCTTGGCGGGGACGCGGATCATTTTCGGGTAGGTCGATTCGCTGTACGCCTTGTCGGCGATCACCACGTCGCCAAGCTTCAGTTTCTTGGTAAGCGCGCCGCAGGATCCGACCCGGATGATCGCGCCGACCTTGTAGAACCGCATCAATTCGTAGGAATAGATCCCGATCGAAGGTATCCCCATGCCGCTGGCCATCACGGTGACTTTCTTGCCTTTGTACGTCCCCGTGAAGCCCAAAACGTTCCTCACTCTGTTTACGCACGCGGGGCTTTCGAGGAAATTTTCGGCGATTCATTGCGCCCGCAGCGGATCTCCGGGCATCAAAACTACTTTTGCAACGTCATTCAGCTTGGCTTCAATATGCGGAGTCATGAACAAATGTCCTTATATATTGAAATAAAATTAATCCAATCTAAATTATAAGACTTTTTACATTGGATTCGTGATAAATTTATAGGGCCAAAACATGAAATCGAACATTCTCGTCGCCGTCGAAGATCTGATGCTCGGAAAAGAAATAAAAACGATGCTCGGGCAGAGCAACATGCCCTACGCCGACCTCACCCCGGAAATCGACGCGGAAATCGCGTGGGACAGTTTCAAGCAGCATCTGCGCGCCAACGAAACCAACGAGGTGATCTTGTATCTGCGGCCCCCGAAGCTCAAGCTCGGATCCAACTTCGATCTGCTCGCGGAAGACAACCTGAACGTCGTTCTCAGGTTCATCCAGAAATTCAACGGGATCCACGAGAACCTGCTGCGTCTCAACGGCGACAAACGGATGAAGATCCTGCTGATCGCCAACCGCGCCGAAACCGAGGATCCGGTTTCGGTGATTTTGAACAATTACATGTGGAAGTACTACGAGGGGCTGCTGATCGAGACCAAGCGGTACGGCGTCGAGCTGGGTTTCATGTTCAAAACGCCCCGCCAATCGTTTTGGAACCACGGCGAAAAGCTGGTCGAGTTCCTAAGCGGGACCCACGAATTGCTTTTCACCAACGTGCCCAAAAAGGAAGTCGCCGCCGAGCTCACGTTCAAGTCGCGGCCGAAAATCAATCAGGTGCTGAACTGGCCCAACGACAAAAAGCGCGTCGCGATCGTCACCGGCGCGTCGGGCGGGATCGGGCTTGAGATCGGCAAATACCTCATCGAGCGCGATTGGCGGGTGTACTCGCTGTCGCGCAAATCCGGCATCGACCACGGCATCATCTACGTCGCTTGCGACCTGAAGGACCCCAACAGCATCCAAAAGGCGACGGGCGAGATACTGTCCAAGGAAAAGAAGATCCATCTGCTCGTGAACAACAGCGGGTTCGGGATCGGGTCGTCGCTGGAAAATTTGGACGCCGCGGCGTTCGAGGAGATGTACAGGGTGAACGTGATCGGCGCTTTGGGCCTGACCAGGACGCTGTCCGACGTTTTGTCCGCCAGCGGCGGAACGGTCGTCAACGTCGGATCGATGGCGGGGATCTTCACGATTCCGTTCCAGGCCGCATACTCGCTGACCAAGGCGGTCATCGACGTCTACTCGGACTTGGTGATGGCCGACCTGAACTACCGCAACGTCAGGATCGCGACCTTGATGCCCGGCGACACCAAATCCAATTTCCACGAAAACAGGAAAATGTCCCAAAGGGACGGCCAGTCGCGTTACCGAGCGCGCCTGGAGCGCTCGATCGGCAAAATGGCCAAGGAAGAAGCCAAGGGGCACGATCCGCGCAAAGTCGCCAAGACGCTGTATAAGGCCGTTTCCCGGCCGAAACTGCCGATTCGGTTCGCGGTGGGCAAATACAGGCTGTTTTTTTACGCATCCCGGCGAATCTGTTACGTCAACACGCACAGGATAATCGATGTCCTGTACGGCGAGAACAAATAAAAAAACGTCAGCGCGCTGGGCGCTGACGCTTTTTCGGTGGCCTTTCGGCCATATGGTGGAGATGAAGGGGGTCAAACCCTCGACCTCCTGATTGCAAGTCAGGTGCTCTATCAATTGAGCTACATCCCCATTAATGGTGGAAGTAAATGGACTTGAACCATCGACCTCACCCTTATCAGGGGTGTGCTCTAACCAGCTGAGCTATACTTCCTTGTTGCAAAGCATCACAATTATACTATATAAATCCTAATTGGGATCATTAAAGAACAGATTGTCCGCGAAACGCCCGTTCGGGAACATCTTGGTTTTGACGAACCGTTCGCCCCGGACGGCGTTCGGCGCGTCGACCAATCCGGCGAGTTTAGCGTCCAACGCGAACGCGCAGCCCTCGGGCAAAAGCGCGCAGAGCGCGTTCAACGCCCGCTGCGTCCCGAAATAGACCGAGAAGAGGCGGTTCGCCTTCGGGTCGTGGATCCCGAACGCCCCGGACGAAAGCAAAATCCGTTCCCCCGAGGCGGTGTTCAACCCCAAAAGGCGGTCGAATTCGGCGAACGAATACTTGACGCGCGCGGGGCGCGGAAAGTTTTCCGAGTGGCTCAGATGGATCCGGAACGCTTCGGCGACGACCCGTTCGCTACGGCGAAACAGGCGAGACGCGAACTCCCCGGGCGGGACGGAAGGTCCCGCGGAACGGAAAAAAACCGCGTCGTTCACGGGGCGCAGGTTGAACCCGTCGTAAATCTTCCAATGCTCGCTTTCGACCAAAAGCAGGTCGTTGTCGCCTTCGAGCGCGTCGACCAGGCCCGGCAACGCCTTCTTGAGCACGCCGGTTTTTTTGTAGCGCTCGCTCGCGGCCACGCCGTAAAGCAGGCCCGCGCGCAGCGTGCGCCCTTTGCGCTCGATCGTTTTGGGGATGACGGCCAACCCCAACCCGACGCGATCGGTTCCGTCGATCCAAAGGTAAACCTGGCTTTTGAGCAGGTAGTTTCGCGTCAGGTAATCGAACGACGCCTTGGTTTCGTCGCCGAAATTGCGCAAGAAGATCTCCTCGTATTCGCGCAGATGGTGGATCCGGTAGTCGTTAGTCAGCATGTTTCATTTTCAGGTGGGCGACGTTCTTTTCGACGATCGAGAACGGGTGGTACCGGCGCTTGGACTGGTCGATGACTTACGACCACACGTCGTCCTGGCGGTCGACGTAGTTGGCGCGCGGGTGGTTGGCCAACAGGT
>CAZPGT010000010.1:0-11900 GCA_964586345.1 uncultured Mycoplasmatales bacterium
AGACGCGCTCGGACGACGCGAACGTCAGCTGCCCTTTGGACTCGTCCTTGAAAATCGCCTTGGAACAGAACGGCGTGAAATTCTTTTGCCCGTTGCCGACCTGGAACTCGAACTGGACGATCTTCTGGTCGCCGTCGAAGCTGACGTTCAGCTGGTTGAACGAAAGCTGCGCCTTGGCCCACGCCAGCCTCTCGCTTTGCGAAGGGATTTTGCGGCGCAACGCCTTCGCGGCGCGCTTTTTCTCTTTTTCCTTGCGCTGGTTTTCCAGCATCTTTTGCTTCAGCAGGTCGTAATGCGTTTTGGGCTGGTTGCGGTCGGACGGCTGCAAAAATAGCTTGATGAGCACCGCGACGGCGTGGAAACACGGCTTTTCCAGGCCGCACGTGCAGCTCGAGAAGACCACTTTGTTCCTCTCGACGGACAGCGCGATGTTCAGGATCACTTCCTGATCGTACACTTTCCCCTCGTAAAAGTTCGGCTTGCCGGGCACGGCTTTGGCGATGACGCGGTTCCGGTTGACCAAATTCTGGCCCTTGATGTAGACGACTTCGCTCTTTGCAAACTCTTCAATACTACTTTTATTCATGGTTACCGGGCATTCGGGCTTACGAATGCAGCTATTTAATTATAACATATCGCAATTAGCGATTTTGGTGCGGTTTCGCTCCGTTTTTTTGGTATGATAAGAATTTTAAGCCCGCCCGGCTAGTCCCAAATCTTTTTTATGAAACGGTAAACCCCGCCGCTGTGGTTGTCGTGCTCGGTGACGAACGCGGCCTTCGCCTTCACGAAATCGGGCGCGTTCGCCAACGCGACGCTGTGCTTGGCCAGCGCGAACATCGGCAAATCGTTGCCCCCGTCGCCGAACACCATGAATTCGTTTGGGCTCGCGCCAAGCATCTGCGCCAGCCGCGAGAACCCCGAGCCCTTGTTCGTGTTCGCGCCGCCGATGTCGATCGAGTAGCGCGTGCTCTTGGCGATCGAGATCCGGTCGCCGAACCTAGCGACGATCGCGTCGTGGTCCTTGTCCTGGGTCTCGCTCCACACCAGAAACTTGGCCACGGGCTCGGAACGATCGTACCGCTTTACGGGAAGGATCTCCCAACGGTATTTCTCGGGCATCCTGCGCACCACGTCGTTCCAGTTGCGCAGGTGCGCGAAATCCGTCGGGCCGACGTAGATCTGGTCGGGCGTGTAAACGTAAAAGTTGAGCCCGGAATCCAAAAAGAACGCGATCAGCTCGTTCGCGAGCGCTTGGTCCATGTCGTCCGAGAAGAGCGGGTTTTTCGGGTCCGACCCGTCCAAGACGGCCGCGCCGTTGGACGCGACGATCGGCAGCGTGGGTTGCATCTGGTCGATTTCCTGCAGCATCATGTAATACGGCCGCCCCGTGATGATCGAGTGCCTGAGGCCGTGTTTTCTGAGGTGCGGCGCGATTTTGCGGTTTTCTTCCGCGAGCTCGCGGTCGTTGTTGACGAGCGTGCCGTCCAAATCGAAAAGCAGGTACTTGACTTCTTCCTTAATCTTCTTGATGTCCATAACTCACCTTTTGCAGGTACAAGCCGGCTCCCGGGGCCTTGAACGCCGCCTGGCCTTTCTTGGGGTTGTCCAGCCACGCCTGGATGTCTTCGGGGGTTATTTTGCCCCGGGCGCACCAAACCAGGCTACCGACGATCATCCGGACCATGTTCCGCAAAAAGCCGTTGCCGTTGATTCTAATACAGCAAACGTTTTTCGCCTTGCTGATCTTGATCGAGTTGATCGTCCGCACGCCCGAATTCGCGTCCGCGGTCGAAAACGACAAAAAGTCGTGTTCGCCCAAAAAAAGCGCGGCGGCGGCGCGTAGCGCGCGCAGGTTCGGCGCGAAGTCGATTTGCCAGCAATAGTCGTACGTCAGCGGGTCCGCGCACCGGACCGTGGCGATTTTGTAAAGGTACGTCTTGCTTTTCGCGCTGAACCGGGCGTGGAACGGCCGGGCGATCCGCCTGACGCCGAAGACGCGCCACCGCCCCCCGCCGCGGCGGTTGAGGTGCTTGGCGACGTTCGCCTCGGGAGCGACCGGGGGCGCGTCGAAATGGAACGTCTGCGCCAGGGCGTGGACCTTCGCGTCGGTCCGCCCCGAGCCGCACACGGCCACGCGGCGCCCGTAAAGCTCGCTTAGGTGCGCCTGCAGCTCCCCCTGGACGGTGACACGGCCGGGCTGCACGGCCCAACCGCCGAATTTCGATCCGTCGTAAGCGACGCGGCACACGTACCGCGCCAGCGGCTTTTTAGGCAGCATTGGCGACCGCGACATTGGATCCCAACCCCTGCGTCATCCATCCCGCCGCGCCGAAGAATGCGAAAAACAGCGTTTTGGCCGCGGCGAACACCGCGAACCCCAGCAACGTCATGACGGAAAGATACACCGCCCAGTCCGCGAAATGGATCTTGAACGTGCGGTAGCGCGTGCGCGTGTAGCGCGAGTTGTACGCGCGCGCTTCCATCGCGTTGGAGATCTCGCTCGCGTTCCGGAACGCGATCGACACCATGGGCACGACCAGCGACACGAGCGCGTAGCCGCGCTCGATCAGCGTGCCGTTCTTGAAATCCACCCCGCGCGACGCCTGCGCGTTCAGGATCCGCTGGGACTCGAGCAAAAGCGAGGGCACGAAGCGGATCGCGATGCTGATCGTGATCGCCAACGCGTTGACGGGCAGCCGCAAAACGCGGAACGGCGCGAGGATCTGCTCGATCGCGAACGACAGCTCGATCGACGTGCTCGTGGACGTCAAGACGATCGCCAAAACGATCATGATGTGGATTTTCTGGGTGATGAAAAGCGCCATCATGATCGCGCGGACGGAAAACGAATAGCCCTGGAAGCGCATCACGGGCTGGATCGCTGCGGTCGCCGCGTCGATGTTGAACCCGACCAGATCGGATCCGAAGTATTGGCCCAGCGAAAGCACGTAATTCGGGTTCATCTCGTAAGTGGCCCCGTCAGGTCCCAGCCACGCGATTTTGGTCAACCCTGCGTCGTAAACCGCCTTCAGGAAATCCTGGTAAGTGGTGATCGGGGTTTGGGGCGGCTGCCCGTTGACCGTGAACGCGACGTTCGGGTGCGCGGCCGGGTTGGCGAAGATGTCCTGGAACGCCGCGGGGTTGAAAATCCGCGTCAGCACGTCGTCGCCGTAGCCGCCGATCAGAAAGAAGTTGGCGTTGTTCTCGTTCTGGCCGTTGAAGATCTGGATGAACGACGGGTTGCGGTACGTGAACCAGTTGATGAACAGCAACACCAAAAACATGACGATCACGGTCTTCAGGTTGACCCAGTACATCCGGCTTGGCAGTTTCGCCAAAAAGAAAATCGCCGTGACGAGCGCGAAGACGATCGACTGGAACACGAACCCCAGCGGCAAAAGCACCAAAATCACGAACGAGACGAAAATGAGGATTTTCAGGACCGGGTTGGTTTTGTGCACCACCGAGTTGCGCAGGATGTATCCGTTGATGAAGTTAGACATTCGCGGCCTCCGCGATCACGGTTTTGATGGCTTCCACCAGCTGCGGCCCGGTGCGCGGCATGAAATCGTACAGCCTCGCGAACCGCGCGTCCCTCTTGACCAGGTCGTTGATCACCCTGATGACCGGGGGCATGATGATCGTCGTGGTGCGCAGGATCGTCTCGTCCAGGAAAATTTCGTACGGTTTCCCCGACTTGACGATTTTGCCGTGCGCGAGGACGATGATCTCGTCCGCGATCTCGAGCACCTTCTCCATTTGGTGGGTGATGACGAAAACCGTCTTGCCGCTTTCTTTGGCCTCCAGGATGATCCGCATCATCTCCGCCTCGCCTTGCGGGTCGAGCCCCGCGGTCGGCTCGTCGAAGATGATCGCGTCGGATTGGATCGCCAGGATGCCCGCGATCGCCACGCGGCGCTTCTGCCCGCCCGAAAGCTCGAACGGGCTTTTTTCCAGATAGGAGTTGTCAAGCCCCATCTTGTTCAGGTAGTGCTCCGCCAGCTTTTGGCCTTCCTGGCGCGACGCGCCCAAGGCGACCGGCCCGAACATGATGTCGTGCTCGACCGTGTCCTTGAACAGTTGGTATTCGGGGAACTGCAGCACCATCGAGATGATCTTGCGCAGCCGCTTGACGTTCTTTATCTTGGTTTTCTTCGTGCCGCCGATCCGGAAGTCCTTGACCCAAATCTCGCCGCGGCGCGACACCAAAAGCCCGTTGAAATGCGTCACGAGCGTGGACTTGCCGCTGCCCGAGTCGCCGATGATGCAATATATCTTGTTCGCCTTGAACAGGTGGCTGACGTCGTCCAGGGCGGTGAACGCCTCGGGCGTCTTCTCGTTGAAGACGCAAGTCAGGTTGCTGACCCGCAGAAACTCGTCTTCTTTCAGCGGCGAGGCTATTTTGGCTTTTTTACGCATCGGGAAATGTCTTCGATCATTTGCTGGTAGTTCAGCGTCGGCGCGATTTCGGGGAAAATCCCGTTCAGCCGCGTGGACAGATCCAGCGTGAACGGGATGTCCAGCTTGATGTCCTTCAGGAACGCGGCGTTGCTGAACACCTCGCGCGGGGTGCCCTGCTTGATGAGGTGGCCGTTGTCCATCACCAGGACGCGGTCGCAGTTGATCACCTCTTCCATGTCGTGGGTGATCGAGATCACGGATTTGCCGTTGTGCTTGAGCGTCACCATGAAGCTTTTGATGTCCAGCTTGCCCTTGGGGTCGAGCATCGAGGTCGATTCGTCGAACACGATGATGTTCGGGTTGATCGCCAGGATTCCGGCGATCGCCACGCGCTGCTTCTGCCCGCCCGAAAGCTTGTACGGCTCGTTTTTGAGGATGTGGGTGATCTCCACCTGCCTGGCGACGTTGTGGACGATTTTGACCATCTCGTCGCGGGGGAACTTGCGGTTCTCCAGCCCGAACGCGATGTCGTCCTCGGCCGTGATGCCGATGAACTGGTTGTCCGGGTTCTGGAACACGATGCCCACGTTGTCGCGCAGAAACTTCGCGTTTTTGTGCGTGATCAGGTGGTCGTACAGGTAAAGCTCGCCGATCTGGGGTTTCAAGATCCCGGTCAGGATTTTGGAAATCGTCGACTTGCCCGACCCGTTGTGGCCGATGACGCAGACGTATTCGTTCCGTTTGATCTCGAAACTGACGTTTTTGACCACGAAGTTCTCCGCGTAAGCGAAGCTCACGTTCTGGAATCTGATGACGACGTCGTTCAAGGCGGTTTGGGTGTTCATTTGGCGGTTAGTACTTGATGATCACGTTCAACGGCAGCTTGCCGTTGAGCTTCTTGCGCCCCTTCAGCTTTTCCAGCTCGATCAAGAAGCTGTAGCCCACCAGCTTGCCCTTGGATTTCTTGATCAACCGCGCGATCGCGCTGACCGTGCCCGCGGTCGCGAGCAAATCGTCGACGATGAGCATCCGCTGCTTGGGCTTGATCGCGTCCGCGTGCACTTCCAGGCACGCGTTGTCGTTGTATTCGAGCGAGTACTTTTCCTTCAGCGTCTTGCGCGGCAGCTTGTTTGGCTTGCGCACGACCACGAACGGCAGCTTGGTCGCATAAGCCAGCGCCGCGCCGAAGATGAACCCGCGCGACTCGGGCCCGATGATCGCCTCGGCCTTGGTCTTCTTGACGAACGCCTTCATCTGGTCGATGATCGCCGCGAACATCTTCCCGTCGTTGATCACGGGCATGATGTCGTAAAAAAGCATGTCCTTGATCGGGAAGTTGGGCACTTTGTGGATCTTTGCGTCTAATTGCTCTAAAAACTTCTTAGTCATATCCGTCTAGCTTTGTCTTTCTGCGAATTTTTGGTTGATTCCGGGGATGATTTGCTCGTCAAAGCGATCGTAATCGACGTTTTGCTTCAGCAACACCTGGCGCCGCCTTTTGCCGCGTTGGGCGGTTTTTTGGCGCAAACCGATCATCAGGCCCAGCAACTGGGTGAACAGGTAGTTCGCCGCGATCGCGCCAAGCGCGCAGCCCGCCGCGGCGAACGCCAGCAGGTTGAACAAGAACCCGTTCAGGTCGGTCGCGAGCAGCAACCCGTCCCCGCCGACGTTGAACACCGCCAGCAAAAGCGCGCCCAGCGGCAGAATCGAAGCGTAAAGCGCGAACAGGCGGATCATCGTGAACGCGTTGTTGTTGACCAGCTTGACCACGGATTCTTGCTTGTAGGTCAGATAATGGAACCAATAGCAGTAGTTCCAGCTGATCGAGAACGCGATTCCCGCCTGGGTCACGATCCAACCCAAAAGCATCGTGAACACGACCTCGAACTCGATGTCGAGCAAAATCAGCGACTGCAGCGCCCAAAGCGTTCCGGCGACCGCGAAAAAGTAAACCAGACTGGTTGCCAGGTAAGGCAGCAAGACGACCCAACGGTAGCGCAGCGAATAATACACGGCCATGATGCCCGCGGACGACGCGATCGCGATGAACATGACGAGCCCCGAGTCGCGCACGCTGGAATCAAGCGGCCACGCCGATCCCGACGCGAACAGGGCCAAGGACGCGATCCCGACCGCGACCGCGGCCAGCCAAAGCAGAAGCGCCCAAAGCGCCTTCCTGCTGAAAAACGCGTTCCTGTGCGTCTGCTTGAACAGGTTGTGCAGCTCGTCGTCGGCGCTGCTGACCGCGATTTGGCTCAGCTGCCCGGTGATCTGGTTCAGCCACCTAGCGTCGCGGCCGTACACGAAAAGCCCGTGCCCCGTCCAGTTCTGCATCGACGCGAACAGTTTGACGTAAACCGTGAACGAGCCGTAGATCACGAAGAACGAAACGAACGAGCCGACCACCATCAGGATGCCGAACGCGCTTTCCTGGTAGTGCCCCACGTACATCAAAAGCAGCCCGATCACGAGCAAAAGCAGATGGACGTCCACGATTTTCATGAACGTGTGCCTGAACGCCAAGCGGATCGCCTCGGCGATCGACGTGCTGTTCCTGACGTTCCGCCTGAACGTCTCCAGGATCAGCAAGACGCACCCGATGCCCACGGCCATCATCCCGATCAGCCCAAGCATCGTGAACAGGTCGATCACCCCGCCGAACTCGTTGTAAAGCAAAAGGCTCAGAACCCCGCCCAGCACGATCGGCAAGAAGGCGAAAAGCCCAGGCACCTTGTAAAGCACGCTGACGATGATGCCGACCAGCAAGACGAAAATCCCCAGGGCCAGAATCGAGGTCGCGAAGGCGTCGACGGATGCGAAAGTGTCCTTGACGATGCCGTCGTTGGCCACCGAATCCGATCCGATCAGCGCGACCTGGTTGCCGAAATCCCCCGATCGGATCAGGTTGGCGATCCGGCTGGCCTCCGAGAAACTTACCTTGCCGTACGAGCCTTGGTCGTTCAGGATTTGGGTGAGCACCAGTTTGGTGTTCCCGCCGTGGCTGAACGTCTGCTGCGTCGGGAAGATGTCCGTCAGCATGTTGTTTTGGTTGCCGTCGATGTTAAGCGTGCGCGCCTCGTACAGGATGTACGGGGCGAACAGGCGGGAAAAGTCGTTCGGCGCGCCGCGGCTCGTTCTGGTTTCCGAAGCCGACGTCACGTCCGATGGCGAACTCGTGTCCGACGCGCTTTTGGCCTGGTAAGCGCTCGGCTTGGCGTATATGTAGTACAGATCCTTGAGCGTGATTTCGTCCGCGGAGCCGAACGCGTTGTTCAGCGAGGTGGTTTTGGTGGATTCCTGCGTGCCGTCGTAAGTGCCTTCGCGGTGCAAGAAGTTCCACAGATTCTGCTCCTCGGTCGTGAAACTGAGGAATTCGCGCGAGTTGCGCACGACGTTGAAGATGTGGCGCACGTAAGAAAGCGCGCCCTGCTTGTCGCTCCAAAGGATCAGGTTGCGGTTGCCCCCGGTCGTTTCGCCGTTGGCGTTCGCTGGGAACAGCCGGCTGTTGCCTTCCACGCTGGCCTCGCCGTTGCCCACTTTGTAGTCGCTCGTGCCCGGGGCCTGGTTCTCGAAATACGCGGAAGCGGCGTTCTCGGCGTTGAGGCTGCCGCTTTCGACGTTAAGCTCGATCGTGATCGAGCTGTCCGTGGATGTCGCCGGCGGCGTTGTCGCCTGCGCGGACGACGTGATGAACGGGATTACCGAGTCCGAGTCCGCGCTGACGCCCGAAGTGTTGAAAAACTCGAAGCCGTCGGTCGTTTCCAGGGACAGGTTGTAGCTGCGGTTGATGTCGAAGGTGATTTCGCGCATGACCTGCTCGGTGTAATACAGGTCCTCGCGCTTGTCGGGGTGCAGCTTGTTGACCGTCAGCGTGATTGACGGCAAAGAACCGTTGACGAGCCACGACTCGTTGACCAAATTGTCGGTCACGAGGCTTTGGGCGTTGGTCGACTCGCTGGTGGAAATCACCACCTGGTTGAATCCTTGGGCGTAAAGTCGGTTCGCGTAGGTTTGCGAAATCTGCTGCAGCATCGCGTTCACGTCGGGGATTCGCCTGGTCGCGGTCGTCGAGCGCGGTTTGGTGAAATCGAACTGCTTAGTGCTGCCCGAGGCGTCGGTCGGCTCGTAGGCGGAAAAGTAGACCGTGGTCGAGATCGTCCCGTCGTAAAACGCGCCGCGGTTGGCCGTGTCCGCGAGGCGAATCGATCCGAAAACGATTCCGATGACGCTAAGCGCCATCATCACGAAGATGATGAGGCTCTTTAACCACGTGTCAAACGATAACTTTCTGTTTGCCATTTTGTGTGTTCGCTGCGCACCGTCATTTTTTGGAACATGGAAATTATAACAAATCGGACGACAATGAATTACACCAATTCGCGGACCGTATCCGACCCTACCGAGGAGGGGGCGCGGTTTTTGTTTAAAAAACAAAAACCAACGGGGATCCGCTGGCGGTTTTTAACAAAATTTTGTGACGGTTCATTCTAACATTTTATTCGGCCGGCGGCATAAGAAATCCGTGCGCGAACGTCGTTCGCGCGGAATCCGCTTGCGCGGCGAAAAAAGTCCGTCGGGCGGGACTGTTTGCGGCTGCGAGCCGGAGGATTCTGATCGCCGTTTGCCCGCTTGGTTCGTTCCGCCTTCGGCAATTCCGTTCCGCCCTCTTTTTTTCAGGGCCGGCGCCGTTTTTTCGCCCAGACGCGGCCTTCGCCGTTGGGAACGACCGGTTCGAAAGGCGTTTGCGCCGCCGTCCGCCGCGGGCATTGCGTTTTTTTGGCTTCCGGCCCGATGAGCGCCGCGTCTGGGCGAAGACTGCGGCGCGGCCGAAATTGGGAGCGGCGTCGCCCGATTACTCCCGATCGCCTCGCTTCCGCCCGAAGTAAATGCCCCGGCACGCGAGCGTGTTCAGGATGACGGTCAGGTCGCTGAACCCCATGATCGCGACCGCGATGATCGTCGGCACGATTCCCAGGAACGCCAGGGGAATCGTGATCAGGTTGTACAGGAAGGCCCAAAAGAAATTGAACCAGATGATTTTCCTCGTCTTTTTGCAAATCACGATCGCCGCGTAGACGTTCTTCAGGTTTTGGTTGATCACGCTGATGTCGCTGATCGCCGCCGCGCTCTGGTTGACCAGCGACATGTTGATCGAAAGGTCCGCGGCCTCCAGCGCGATCAAATCGTTGATCCCGTCGCCCGCGAACGCGACGCGGTAGTTCCTGTCCTGCATCTTGGTTATCAGATCTTCCTTGTCGAACGCCGTGCAGTTGGCGTGGTACTCGTCGATCCGCAGTTTCTCCGCCAGGGCGGCGACGATCGTCGCGTTGTCGCCGCTGACGATGGCGGTCCTGATTTTTTGGCGTCTGAGCAGCGCGATCGTCTCCGCGGCGTCGGGACGGAGCACGTCCTCGATGACGAACGCGGCCACGACCGATTGGTCGATCGCCGCGCAAACGTTGGTGGCGTTCCTGAGCGCGGTTTGGTCGATCGAATCGGCGAACCGGTAATTGAGCCGCTGGAAATGGGCGTACGAGGCGATTTGGATCGTCCGCGCGCCCATCTGCGCCTTCAGCCCGATCTGGGGGATTTCCGCGATTTGGGTCAAGGCGACGTTTTTTTGGTGCTCCTTGGTCAAATACGCGGCGATCGTCTTGGAAAGCGGGTGGAACGCGTTTTGCACCAGGGCGTAAATCGCGTCGAACCATTTTCTGTCCCCGTATACCTCGCGCACCTCGCTGTAATTCTGGGTCAGCGTGCCCGTCTTGTCGAACGCGACCATGTTGATCGATTTCACTTTCTCGAAGACGTCGGGATTGTTGAAGACGATGCCGCGCCGTCCCGCGTGACCGACGCCGACCGCGACCGCGAGCGGGATCGCCAAGCCCAGCGCGCACGGGCAGGAAATCGCGATCATCGCGATCGCGAAGTAAAACGCGATCTTCAGGTTGTCCGTCACCGCGCCGGGGGCGTTCGGGTTCGCGAAATGGGGCAAAAGCGCGGACTGGTCCAAACCAAGCGCGCGCTGGATCTGGTACCCGAAGAACCATTGCACGAAAAAGCAAACCAATCCCAGAATCAGGACCGCGGGCACGAACCACATCGCGATCTGGTCGGCCATTCTTTGCATCCGCGTCTGCGCGGACTGCAGCTTCGCGATCCGCTTGATGATCCCCGCGACCACCGTCTCGTGCGGCGGGACGGTCACGCGGCAAACCACGGGGTTGGCCAAATTGAGCGTGCCCCCGATCAGTTTGCTTCCGGGTTTCTTGTAAACGGCCGCGCTTTCGCCCGTCAGCAGGCTTTCGTCGAAATACGAGGCGGATTCGACGATTTCGCAATCGATCGGCACCGGCGACCGCGGACCGACGAGAACGTGGTCGCCCACGCGGAGCGAATCGCAGTCGACCTGGAAGGAAGTTTTGGCCACCGGGTCGTACTTTTGCGCCCGCTTGACCTGGATTTTTGTCACCGCGTCCATGTCCCGCGCCGCCCGTTTGCGCAGCGCGGCGCTGACGGCCTGGCCGATCAGCATGAACGTGACGATCGTCGTGCCGATTTCGAAAAAATAGCTGAAACCCTGGTCGTGCGGCATGGCGTTCTGGGGATTGGCCCAGCCGTCGATCGCCGCGTACAGGCTCCACGCGTAGGCGAACAGGCTGGAAACGCCGATGAGCGTGTTCATGCCCAACCGCCGCCAGACGAAGATTTCTTTGAACATGAAAACGTAAAACTTGCGGCCGATCGCGAACTGCACCACCGTGGCGACGCACAGTCCCAGGATCGGCCCGTTCAGAAAGGCGGTGAACGGGTTGCCGGGCGCCCCCAGCATCAGGAAGTGGCCCAAAATCAGCCAGAAATCCAAGAAGACAGCGACGCTTAACTCGATTTTGGCGCCGTGGGCGCGCCAAAACCGCCTAAACGAGCTCATGCTCGTATCCGGTTTTGCGCATGGCCCGCATGATTTCGTCTTGGCTGACGGCGCTTGGGTCGTATTCGATGGCGACGAGTTGGGCGACCACGTCCACCGTCAAATCGGCCAACGGCAGCTTCCGCAACGCCCTTTGGATGTTTTGGGCGCAGTTCGCGCAATCCATTCGCACTTTCAGTGAAATCGTCTTAATCATCGGATCGTCGGTTCGTTGCACGCGAACGCGAAAAGAAAAAGGGCTTTCGCGCTTCTTTCATATGATTATACAAACTTTTTGGAAGGGCGGCTTTAACTTTTTCTGTTTTTGCGCGCGGCGCGCCTGACCGCCCACCAAACAACCCCCAAAACGGTTTGCAACGCGATTCCGAAGGCCAACGCGAACCCGAAGGGGATGACGTAGCGCAGCATTTCCGCGATCGCGGGGCTTTGCTGCGCCAAGATTCCTTCGTACCAGCCGCCGACCGAGGGGATCGCGCGCTCCAAAAGGCCTTGGGCCGCGGGGCCGCCCGCGTGCAACGCGGCGGGCCACGAACCGAAATCGTAATTGCCCGCGAACCAGAAAGAG
>CAZPGT010000010.1:11910-14993 GCA_964586345.1 uncultured Mycoplasmatales bacterium
GTGCGCACGATTTTCCTTGCGAAACGAATCAACCACATGGCTTATGCACCGTCCAAACGCCGTACGGGGCGCGCGGCAACCGCCGCGGCCCACCGAAATTTGATTATATATCCGGTCGGCGCAAAAAGCAACCGAAAAAAAACCGGTTTCGCCCGAAGGCGAAACCGGCAATGGTCGGAATGTGTTTTTCGTCGTTAGCCAGCCACGACCACGGCCGGCTTGACTTTCTTGCTGCGTCTGAACGGTTTTCTGATCAAATAGAACAGAATGCTCAGAACGACCTGCAGGATGATGCCGAAGACAACCGCGAAACCGATTGGGATCGCGTAGCGCAACACGTCGGCCACAAGCGGTTCGTACATCGCCAAAGTGGCGCTGTACCAGTCGTTGACCGACGGCGCCATGTTAACCAAAACGCCTTGGACCGCCGGGCTGTTGGTCAGCAGCATCGAAGCCCAGTTGGCGAAATCATAATTGTTGTTGAATCAAAATGATCCAATGAACACTGCGGCCAGACCGGCAATAATCAGCAGACCGATAGCGAAGAAAATCAGCTTTTTGATAAAGCGAATTAACCACATAAGTTATCTCCCACTAGTCACAGATGACAAATCGTTTTAATTCATCAATACAATTACATTGGATTCGTGCAATGTAATGGCATTTATTATAAATGAAAAAAATAAAAATGCAATTCAACGGGGCAAGGGCGACCGTCGCAGGGACGGAAGTCGGCGGTCGCGCCTTAAAATGCCGCGATTTGGCGAATGCGGCGATCCGCGTCCGCTGCATGACGGGTCTTAAACAAAAAATTCTTGATTTCGATTAATAATCGCCCGATTCGAATTGTCTTTTGGATTTGATCGCCACGTTCAATCCGACCGCGAACGTGAAAGCGACGTGTCCGCAGACGAACAACGTGGTCATAATCGCCGCGATCGCCATGCCCATGCCTTCAGAAATGCTGTAAGCCAATAGGCTGTCGCGTAGCGGTTGGTAGACGGCCAACGCCAAAGCGAGCAACCAAGCAAGGCCGAAAGCCAAATAACCGATCGTGAATGCGATGGTGCGGACCGAAAACCTTTTGGTCGATTCGGTTTTGCCGAACATCGCGTGAACCGAATGGATCAAACCCAAATACCATATGGCCTGCGCGAACAGCACGCGCGGGTTGACGATTCGCTTGAAATCGCTGTCCAAATCGGCCATCAGTTTTCAGATGTACAAATTCAACGAACCCGCGGTTCACCCGAAATTCAGCCAAGCAGAACGCAATTCCGAATCGTTGACCGCGAAATAGCCGAAATAGCTTATTTTGAAGAAATCGGTTTTGAGTTTTTTCGCGGTGGCGTCAAAATCATAAACGGCTTCGCGGCCGGCGCCGTGCGAATTCGGATGGGAATTGTGGTAGTAGTTTTTGGACACCCTTTTGGGCAGCAAGGTCAACACAACGTACTGCCATGCCACATTGAGCGCGAAATACGACGCCGGCACTGAAAAACACAATGCCCTGTACGCAAAGATCGCCGTCTCGCCCATGCCGACGAAATAAATCAGGGTTTGGACGATCGCAAAATACGCGGACGCGAAAAACCAAGCGCTTCCGGTCCAAACCCATCCGGTGGAAAAAACGATCCAGCGGTATTGTTTCCAAATGTGGTATTTGTCGTCGGAATCGAAGAACCACGACTTGTAAAGGTGCCAGACCAAATGATAGCCGACAACCGGGAACAATTTCACCCACCACGGAATTTTTAAGGCCGCGAATCTGTCGACCAAGTACGAATCCTTGGAGGAATTTGGGTGGTTATTAAGCATGATTCAAATTCGCGCGGGCGCACGGTATCGCGCCAAGCGACTGGAGGCCCGTTCTCGAATCGTTGGCGTCGGAAGCGTTTTTAGTCATATGCGCGACTGCTTTTGGAAACGCCAAGAAATTTATCGCGAGTATACAAAAAAATCAAAAACCTTCGGGAGAAATCAAAAAAAAGGGGGGGGTAGCCTCCGACCGAGCGAACAGCGCGGCTACCCGATCTTCAAATCCTCGGCGGGGTAACTGTAAAGGTTCCCCTTAGGGTTCTTCTTCACCCACGTCAGCAGCGTGGTCGAGATGCCCAGCTGCCCGATGATCATCAGCAGAATCTCGAAAACGAGCGGGATCGGGTTAACCGTGGTGACCACGATGTCCGTGATCCCGGTCGTCAGCCCGACCGTCCCGAAAGCCGAGCAGAATTCGTAAAGGATGTCGATTAGCCCGAAATTGGTCGCCGGGAAACTATCGTCGATGATGATTTGTGTCAAAATGCAAGAAAGCCCCAGGACGATGAGGATCAGCAAAAAGCAGGTGAACGAGTCGTTCACGGTCTGGTTCTTGATGTTGCGCCGGAAAATCCGCACCTGGTTCTTGCCGCGCAGCTTCGCCCAGATCGCCAGGCAGATGATGGCGAACGTCGTCGTGCGGATCCCCCCCGCGGTCGAGCTGGGCGCGGCGCCGATGAACATCAAGACGATGAACGTGCCCTTCGTGGCGTCCGTGTACAGGTAATTGTTCAAGACCGAGAAACCCGCGCTGCGCGTGGACATCGTCTCGAAAATCATGCTCCACGAACAGTTGAACGCGGGGTTGGCGCCGAAGATCGCGTTGCCCAAATCCGCGGCGGAGGCGTTCCGCAGCCGGTCGATGAAAGTGATGTTCGGGTCGGCCAGCAAAATGTTTGGCAGGTTGAAAATGCCGTTTTGGCTGGTCATCTCCACGCTGGCGGACAGCGCGATCCCGATGACGGAGATGATGATCGAGGTGATCACGGACACCTTGGTGAACAGGCTGAAGCGGAACTTGTGGTTCTTGTTGAAGATCCTGCGCATCTTGAACCGCTCGTACAGGTCGAAAACGACCGGGTACCCGATGCCGCCGATGATGAACTCGGTCATCGTGACGAACAGAAAAGCGAAGTGGTAATCGTTGCGGTAAGCGGCCAAACTGAATCCGCCAAGGATGTCCAGGCCGGCGTTGTTGATCGCCGAGACCGAGTGGAAAATCCCCGCCCACACGGCGTTTGGGCTGTTGTAAACGTACATGTGGT
>CAZPGT010000010.1:15003-16180 GCA_964586345.1 uncultured Mycoplasmatales bacterium
GATGTACTGCTCGATCGCCCCGGGCGACGTCGAGCTGGCGATGATCTGTTGCTCGAACGCGGGCGCGAAACAGAAATAAAGCGCGTAGAAGACGGCGTAAATCAGCTCGGCCAAAAAAATGAATATGACCGCGACCGTGATCGTTTTTGTCGTCCCCCCCAGTTTGGAGCTGCCCCGCTCCGCGCGCAGGATCACGGAAATCGAGAACGAGCTTTGGTCGGCCTTCCTGGACTTGAACAGTTTCCACAGCAGATAGTAAATCACGATGAACCCGACGCCGCCGATGTGGCTGAGCAGAATCATCACGATCTGGCCGAACGTGCTGTACGTGCTGCGGACGATCACGGTCGTCAGCCCCGTGTCGCTGAACGCCGAGGCCGCCTGGAAAATCGCGTCCGCGAAGCTGTAGGGCGCGGTCTGCACGACCCGGTACGTGCCCAGCGCCCGGTCGAAAACGAGATACAGGTCGCCCGATCCCGGGAGTTGGTGGAAGTCCTGGGTCGCGAACCACGCCGGATCGACCGTTATCACCTGCTTGGCCAACGCGCTGTACGAACCGTTCGCGACGAAATCCTCGTTGATGATTTTCAGGTACGGCTCGGGATACGGCGTCAGCGAGACCGGAAGATAAAGCAAGATCGCCCCGAAAAAAATCAGGTAGATGTAGAAGTGCACGATTTTTTGCGAAACCGTGTCGCCCACGAAAATGATTTTAAGAACCTTGAACAGTTTTTGGTGGCGTTGCCTGAAGGCGCGGAATCTCGACTGCAGATAAATGTTCATATTCATTAAAAAAACACAAGGTAAATTGTAATATTATAATAAGTCGAACGTGAAAATTTAATCGGAGCGCGCTTGAACATGGCGAAAAGCGATTTTTGTATCATCGGGCTGGGACGGTTCGGCATGCAGGTGGCCAAATCGCTGCTCGCGAACGGCTACGACGTCATCCTCGTTGACAACGACGAGGAAAAAATCAAGCTGGCGGCCAAGGAATTCGAATACGTCTTCGAGGCCGACGCGACGGATTTGAACACCTTGGAGGAACTGAACATATCCGAGGTGGACACGGTGATCGTCAGCGTCAGCAACATCGAGTCCTCGATCATGATCACCGCCAACCTGCGCGAGCTGAAGGTCAAAAACATCATCGCCCGCGCCAAAAACCTGATCCACA
>CAZPGT010000011.1:0-418 GCA_964586345.1 uncultured Mycoplasmatales bacterium
GACTCAGCATTCTACGAGTGTTTTGCCACCCAATCGCTGGTGATTCCCGAATCGGTGACGTCAATCGGCCGCAGCGCGTTCGACGGATGCCACGGGTTAAGATCGTTGAGCTTGCCAAATTCCTTAACCACAATACCCGACGGCGCATTCTCCACGTGCATCCATCTCGCGTCGGCCATAATCCCCGATTCGGTGATTTCGATTGGCGACGGCGCCTTTAGATCGTGTTACGAATTACAAACAATAACGCTTCCGAACTCATTGACCACAATCGGTGCAAACTGCTTTACTTCATGCTGGAAGCTATCGGAAATCACGCTTCCGAACTCATTGACCACAATCGGTGCAAACTGCTTTGAATTCTGCCAAGAACTATCGGAAATCACGCTTCCAAGCTCATTGACTTCGATTGCCGATT
>CAZPGT010000011.1:428-15540 GCA_964586345.1 uncultured Mycoplasmatales bacterium
CTTTGGCGTCGGTGACGATTCCTGACTCGGTCACTTCGATTGGCGAATACGCTTTTTCAAATTGCTCGACTCTGACTTCGATTGTGATTCCCCGTTCCGTGGAATCTTTCGGCAAAGCCCCGTTTTCGGGATGCAGCAGCTTGACCTCAATAACCATCCCGAGACGATTTGAACCCAAAATAAATGAAATCTTGGAAGGCACGAAGTACAACCCGTCCTATTCCCAAGAGTTCCCTATAAATTACATCGATTAATAAATTCGGTGCGAAACGGGTTCGGTCGGCGTCCAGCCGACCGAATTTTTTGTTTGTCCGCAAAAAAAGAAACTATAGAGTCGCTCGCGCAGACGCTACAATTTTTTAACGACCCTGGCCGGATTGCCGACCACGACCGAATCGGCGGGAACGTCTTTGGTCACCACGCTGCCCGCGCCCACGATCGCGTTGTTGCCGATCGTCACGCCCGGCAATACGATCGCGCCCCCGCCGATCCAAACGTCGTCGCCGATCGTGACCGGTTTGGATTTGCACACGATGTATTTAGATCCGCTTGCGTTCGTGGCGTGCCTTTTGGCCAATTCGATCGGATGGTCGCCGGCGTAAATCTTCACGTCGGGGGCGATCAAGACACGATCGCCGATCGTGATCGTGTTCATGTCCAAAAACGTGCAATTCTGGTTCACGAAGACGTCGTCGCCGAAATAAATGTTGCACCCGAAGTCGACGCGCAACGGTTGCAGGACCCTTAGGTTCTTTCCCTGCCCGCCCATCATCCGGCCCAGGATTTCGCGCCTTTGCGCCTCGTCCTCGCACAGGTTGTATTGCCGCGCCAACCTTTGCCCTTCGGTTTGCAGGGCGGTTATCTCCGGGTCCGTTGGATCGTATTCGAGTCCCGCCAATTGTTTTTGCCTTTCGGTCATTCGTTGCCCATACCCGCTAATTTAAAAAGAAACGTCAGGCGTGCCGCCTGACGTTTCGGTTTTCGACGTTATTCGTTGACGTTGTAGAAATTGCTCAGGAACGTCAAGAATTCGCTGGAAGGTTTTGACACCGTCGCGCGCGGCAACAGTCTGTTGGCGTGCGCGCGCATGGAAGTAGGGGTCACGGTGTTGCCGGTCGGTCCGGAGCTTCCGCCGCCGTTCGTTCCGCCGCTACCGCCTGTTCCCGCGCCGCCGGTTCCAGTTCCCCCGGTTCCTGTGCCGCCGGTTCCAGTTCCGTCGCCCGTGCCGCCCGTGCCGTTGTCCGAACCGTTTCCGCCCGTGCCGTTGTTGTCCCCGGTGTTGCTGCCGCCCCCCGTCGTGTCGTCTTCGCCGCCGCCCTCGGTGTCGCCGCTTTGGCCCGGATCGGACGCGCCGTGGACGTAATAGGACCGGTCGATTTTGCCGTCCTTGTTTTTACGGTAGGCGATTACCATGATTTGGGTGATGTTGCCGTATTTGTCCGTGTCGGGCGACGGGATCGTTCCGTCGCTAGGGTTGTTGGTCGGGGTTTCCGAAGACGTGTTGATCCAGTTGTTCACGTTGGTTTCCGAAGAATACGTCTTGTAAATCAGGTTCGCAACGTCGCGGTATTTGACCGCCTGGTCGTCGTTGCGCCGGTATTTTTCGGAATTGTCCTTTTGCTGCTGGGTGGCGATTTGCGAATCCGAATCCACCTTGCGGTATTTGGCGAACGGATTGTTTTTGTTGTCCGTGTTGTTTTCCGAGCTGAATGTGTCCGCGTAAAGCGCGAACTTGATCCCGTTCGGGTAAAGGTTTGGGTTGTTGATCGGGCTGTTTGTCCCGGAAACGGTTTCCACCGCGTTGCCGAAGTCCCCCGCCCAGCGCAACGGGTTGGACGGGCCCGACGTGCCGTGCAAGAATCGCCAGTGCTCCACGTTCGAATACGTCGCCACGACCAAAACGTAGTTGCCCCCGTTGTAGTCTTTGGTCCCGTAAACGAGGTTTTTCACGGTGGCCTCGCTGATCGTCGGCAAAGCGTCATAATCTTTCTGCTGGGCGACGTCGTCGGCTGTCACGGAGCGGAAGATTTTGGTGTCCACCGTCGCGCAGCTGGTCGCCATCGCCCCAACGCCCGCCACGGCCGCGGTCGCGGCGAACAGGCTGAGGGCGCCGATGATTTTCTTGGTTTTGCTTTTGCTGAACATTTGTTTCCGAAACAATCAAAAATTTAATATTTCATATTAAAATTACTTTAACCATTTTATTATATGCGCGCAGATTTTTCAAAAAATGTTGGTTCGGGCCCTGCCCCGAAACCCAAAGTGATCGTGATCGTCGGCGCGACGGGCACGAAAAAGTCGTTTTTGGCGATGCAAATCGCCCGCTTTTTGAGTTATCGGGCCCAGATCGTCAGCGCCGACGCGTTCCAGGTTTATAGGGAAATGAACGTCGGAACCAACAAGCCTTCCGGGGCCGAACTGAAAGAGGTCAGGCACCATTTCGTCGACCACATCAGCGTCGCCGAGGACTGGAACATCAAACTTTTCAAGGAACAGGCGGAAAAAGTGATCGCGGATTTGGTCGGGCAAAAAATCGTGCCGATCGTTTGCGGCGGGTCGGGTTTTTACGTGGACGCGCTCGTCAAAAACTACAACCTGCAGTCGCCCCCGCGCCGCGGGCCCGCGCCGTTCGCCGCTTTTACCAACCAGCAGCTTTACGGCTTCCTGAGCGAAATCGACCCAGAAGAGGCGGCGCGGATCACCGTGGGCAACCGGAAGCGCTTGGTGCGGGCGGTGGATCTTTACGTGCGCACCGGGAAAACCAAAGAAGAACTCAAGCAGAACCAGGTCCCCGGATACGAAACGCTGCAGATCCTTTGCCACGTGGGCGACCGCCAAAGACTTTACGAGGATTTGAACGAAAGGACCAAGGAAATGGTTCTCTCGGGATGGCTGCGCGAGGTCGAAGGGTTATTAAGGCGATTCCCGGGTTTTCCGGGGACGCAGGCCGCCAAGGCGACCGGATACGGACACATGGTCGATTGCCTGCTCAACTATAAGGAAGTGGACGTCGCCGAATTGCAAAAACAGGCGCGCAACCTGGCGAAACGCCAAATCACGTGGTGCAACAAATATTGCAAGGACAGCGACGTCGTTTACGATTATTCCAAAGACGATTGGAAAGACGTCGCTTCGAAAGTTAGCGAGTTCATCAGGGGATAGCCGTGGCCGTAGAACACCTGTACGTGCACGTGCCCCTCTGCAAGGCGATTTGCACCTTCTGCGATTTCAAGCGCGATTTGCTTTGCAGGCACGACCCGAAAAAAGTGATCGCCGACCTGACGAGACGGCTGCGCAGGTTCGTTCCCGGGCAATTCAGAACGATTTACCTTGGCGGGGGCACGCCGAACGTCTTCGACGACGCGGATTTGGACCGTTTCCTGGGCGCGCTGAAAGGTTTGGCCAAGCGCGGCTGCGAATTCACGATCGAATGCAACCCCGATTTGGTCACGACCGAGCAGGCGAGAATCTTTAAACGCAACAGGGTGAACCGGATTTCGCTTGGGGTCCAATCGACCAACGACAAGATCCTAAAAATCCTGAACCGCACGCACACGATCAAGGACTGCGAAGACGCGATCGGTCTGCTGAAGCGGTCGGGGTTCGCGAACATCTCGATCGATTTCATGTACGCGCTGCCGCTGATGAAGGTCAAGGACGCGACGGACGCGGTCGACTTCGCGATCGGAAACGGCGTGCAGCACGTCTCGTTCTACGGTTTGGATCTCAAGCCGAACGCGCTCTTGACGCTGCAAGACTACCGCATCGACCCCGACGAGGAAGCCGACCAGCTCGAGGCGATCGTCGCGCGCTTCGCGAAATCGCGCTTTTCGCGCTACGAGGTCTCGAACTGGGCGATCGGCGAGAATTAACGCTCGCGGCACAACCTCGCCTACTGGCTCACCAAGCAGTGGGCCGGGGTCGGGTACGGCGCGTACGGGCTGGAGAAGCGGAAATACTACCATTACGCGGGCACGATCGCCAAACCCAAGAAAATCACCAAGACCCTGACCGACCAAGAATATTACCAGCAGGTGCTGATGATGGGTCTGAGGCTGGTGGACGGCATCGACGTCAGCGCCGAGCCGTACCGGACCGCGTACCGCGTCTACGGGCACAGGCTGAAATCCGTGGAATTGGAAAATAATATTTTAAAATGTAAAAACGTCAATTTGCTGAACGACACCCTGATCGATCTCTTCTAAACGTTTTTTTGACATGAAATTTTTCCGAAAAGACTGGATTCTGTACGACGAAATCGCCAAACACGGCGGGCAGCGCCCCGACACGTTGATCGAATTGCGCGTGCGCACCGAGGACACGTTCAACATGAGCCACGTCCCCGCGATCGAGAAACTGCGCTCCGGATACGTCGTCAGGCACGACGCGCAGGGCGCGCACCCCATGAACGCGAAGCACCACATCGTCACCACGGTGCTGCGGATCGACGGCCGATGGGTGCACCGCTACGATTTCGATTGGAAAAAAGACGCCGACGCGAACGTCACGTTCGCAGTGCCGCACGGCGAAAAGGCCGAGGCGTACAGTTTCTGCAACCTGCACGGTCTTTACTATTCCAAGCTCGAGTAGAACCTATTCGATCCGCCCGATGAACCCCTTCCGGACCCGGAGCGGCTTTTTGGCGTCGAACCGCAGGTAATAGGTTTGCGTCGGCTTGTTCGCGGCCTGGACGCGGTTGCGGTCCTTGTCCTCGATCGCCGCGAGCCTTAGGTTTCCGCGTTTGCTTCTGGGCCCGAACACCGTGAACGTCTGCCCGACCGAGAAATGGTTCCGGGCGTTCACCTCGACGAACCCGCCCTTCTGCGCGTTGACCACGAAGGCGAATCTTTGCTTGACCTTCTGGTCCCGGTCGTGGTACAGCATCTGCCCGAGTTTGGGCTGCCCGTCGCTGAACCCGACGCCGGTCGGGCGGTTCTCGGCGTACCCCAGATCGCTTTCTGCCGCCTTGATTGCGGCCCGGTCCGCCGTTTTCGCGTCGATGAGCTGCCTGTACGCCTTGGTCACGGTCGCCACGTAGTTGAGCGATTTCATCCGCCCCTCGATCTTGAACGACGCGACGCCCAGATCGATCAGTTTCCCGACGTGCTTGGTGAGCTTCATGTCCTTTGGCGACATCGTGAACGCGCCCGCGTGCCTTTGTGTCCTGGACTCGTCCAGCAAATCGAACTTCCAGCGGCACGATTGCGCGCAGCCCCCGACGTTCGCGTCGCGCAGCGACCAGTTGTTCGACATCATGCAACGCCCCGAGTAGGAGATGCACACCGCCCCGTGCACGAAATACTCGATCTCTACCGCCCCGCCCAGGTTTTCCATCAAAAGCCCGAGCTCGCGGACGCTCACCTCGCGCGCGAGCACGACGCGCGAGACCCCGTTGCGCTTCCAGAACCGCGCCGCGGCCGAGTTGGTGACCGATTGCTGCGTGGAAAGATGCATTTCCAGATCCGGGTGGTCGGCCGCGACGCGATCGATGATGTACGGGTCGGCCACGATGATCGCGTCCACGCCGGTCCCCTTAAGGTCCGCGATGAACTTGTCGACCCCCTTCAGCAGGCTGTTGTGGCAAATCACGTTGACCGCGGCGTAAACCTTCTTGCCCCGCGCGTGGGCGTAGTCGCACGTTTTCCTAACCTCGGCCATCGAGAAGTTGGACGCCTGGGACCTGAGCGAATACGCCTTGGCGCCCAAAAACACCGCGTCCGCGCCGTAGTCCAGCGCGATCGCGGCCTTTTCGTAGTCCCCAGCGGGGGCGAGCAGCTCGCTTTTAAACCGTTTCCGTTTCATCTTTGGTGATCAGGTGCAGATTGTCTTTTACCGTGCCCAGGAAGCCCAGCGCGATTTCGTTGGGGGCGCAAATCCGCCGCGCCTCGTCCCAGGCCCGGGCAATCGTCTTGGCGTCGATTTTCCTGCCGCCTCGGAGCGATTTCACCAACCCGTCGTAAAGAAGCGTGATCGCCTCGCACCACTCCTTGCCGTGCAAAACGTTGTCGATCCGCAAATAGTCAACGCCGTACCCGGCCAGATCGTTCAGCGCCTTGACGCTGCACAGCTCGTAGCCGCTGAACATGTGGGTGCCGTATTCGTCCTCGTAGATCGCGTTGGGGTATTTGCGCATCGCCTCGTGGATGAAGAAGCGGCTTCTCGCGTCGATTTTGAGGTCGGCGTACTCGCGGAAGTTGGAGACCATCCTCCAACGCGAGTGCATGATGTACAAAAACCCGTGCCCCTGGATTTCCAGCGCCATTTTCTTGGGTTTGTTTTTGCAGATCAGCGCGATCTCGGACTTGAAAAGCTCGCGCGACAGCACCAGGCGGAAAATGCCGTTTTTCAGAAAGAACGGGAATTGCCCGTAACTGGTGACCATCGTCTCGGGATGGTAGACGAAATCGAATTTCAGGTTGTTTTTTTTGCTGAGCTCGACGACCGCGAAATCCTGGAAGTAAATCCCGTCGATCGGCATCAGCGCCAGCCGCCTGAGCTGGCTTTCCAAACGCTTGAGGTCCTGCTCGAAAAAGAATTGGTTGACCAGCACGAAAACCTTCGTTCCACCCTTACGCGCGGCGATTTTCTTGATTTCTTCGAGCGTGAAATAGTTAGCGCACCTGAGGCTGAGCGATTTCGCGCCCAGCAGCAGGCAGTCGATCCCTTGCGCTACGAACCGCGTCGCTTGGTCGCGATCGAACGGCATTGTGACGAGTTTCATGGCTTAACGCTTCCTGATGATGCAAAGTCCGTCGCCGGAACGGTCGACGGTGACGTCGTACGCCTTTTTGTCCAGCGCCGCGACGTAGCGCTGCAGCGCGTCGCTGGCCGCGACCAGGTTTTCCAGGCGCTTCTGCGGGCGTTTCGAGTGCCGTTCGCGGATTTCGTTCAAAAACAGGTTGTCCACGGCGCAGACCCCGCCTTCGCCCAGCAACCCCAGGCTCAGCTCGATCAATTCCTCGACGCGCCTTTTGGGCCCGTCCAGGACGATCGCGTCGAAACGGCCCCGTAACCCGCTTTGCCGCAGATAGTCGCGGGCGTCGGCGTTGACCAGCTCGATTTTCGGGACCCGCGCCAGAAGCGCCTTGGCCACCGCGTGGCGTTTCGGGTCCTTCTCGACGGTCACGATTTTTGCCACGCTGCCCGAAAGGCTCATGCGGTACGCGCTGTACCCGCACCCGGTGCCGATTTCCAGGACCGTCTTGGGCGCCGCGTCCCGGGACAGGAAGCGGACCAGGTAATCGAGGTTTGGTTCGCGCATCGCGGCGACCTTGTTCTCGCGGCTGGCTTCCAGCAGCGCTTCCAGCGTCCTATCCGCCGCGCGCATTCAGGTAGGCTTCCAAAATGAGTCCGGCGCTGATTTTGTCGACGTGCCTGCCGCGCGCGGACGCCTTCAGGCCCATGTCGAACAAAATCTCGTTGGCGGCCTTGGTCGTGTTCGCCTCGTCGACGAGCTCGCACGCGCAACCGCCCATTTGCCTGCCCAGCTCGGCCACGAACGCCTCCACGCGCCTCGTCGCCTTGTTTCCGCTTCCGTCGCGGTTGGCCGGCCAGCCGACGACGAACCTTTCGATCGGGTGGTTCCACGCCTTCAGCCTGGACCTCAGCAAGCCCACCGCCTGCGCGAAATTGTTCTCGCCGAAACGGATCGTGCACAGGGGGCTGGGGATTTTCGTTTCCGAATCGCAAATCGCGATCCCCAAAGTCTTCGAGCCGACGTCGATTCCCAAAAAATACATCGTTACAGAAGCGCCAGGACGTCTTGGACCGAAACGGCTTTGCCGCATCCGCCCTGGGCGTAGTTGGGCTTGCCCCCGCCCTTGCCGCCGAAGCGCTCGTTGAACTTTCTCACGATCGCGTTCGCGTCGAAGCGCCCGGTCGGCTTTTTGATCGCCGCGAAATATTGCGTTTCCCCGCCCCGGACGCGGTTCAGCACGACGAACAGCACGTCCTGGTGCTCGTTGCACGCGCTGGAGATCCCCATGCTGATCTCCTTTGTTTCCAGGCCGTCGGTCTGGATGACGCTCACGCCGTCCGCGATCCGCGCCGCCAAATCGTTTTTGAGCGTCTCGCTTTGCGCCTCGTGCTCGCGCCTCATCTTGTCCGCCTTGGCCTTGCGGTAGGCATCCACCAACTCGCCGAACGCCCTTTGCTTCCGCCGCAGCTCGCCGATCGCCTCGGGCAGGTGGAACCGCTCGATTTGCCCCGCCAGCTGCTCGCTGCCCAGGCCGGGCGCTTCTTTTCTCATCTGGTCGAGCTCGGCCCTCATCCTCTCGCTTTGCTCGGCCAGATGCCTTTTGATCGTGTCGAACCCGCTGATGATCTCGATCCGCCACGAGCCGACCCCGTGCGAGGACAGGTGGGTGATGTGGCATTCCTCGATCTCGCTCGTGTTCGCCACGTGCGTGCCCCCGCACAGCTCGACGCTGTAATCGCCCATTTTGACGACGCGCAGCTTGTCGTGCTTTTTGTATTCGTCGTCGAAATAGGCGATGGCGTTCATCCGCATGGAGCCTTCCAGGTCGGTGTGCACGATTTCCACGGGGATGGCTGCCTTGATGACGCGCCGGATCTCGGCCTCGATCCTTTCGATCTCATCGTCGGTCAGCTTCACGGGATGGGTGAAGTCCAGCGTCGCCTTTTCCGCGCTCTTGTACGCGCCTTCCTGCTTGATCGTCTCGCTGATCACCTTTTTGAGCGCGGAGTGCATGACGTGCTCGAGCGAGTGGTTCTTGCGCACCATCCTGCGCCATTCGGGGTCGTGGCGCACGGTCCATTCCTCGCCCAACCCGAAGCTGGCGTTCTCGAAGTGGTGCAGATGCTGCAGGTTCGGCGCCTTGAGCACGTTGTCGAACCGGACCTTCGCGCCCATCCGTTCCGCGTGCCCCTCGTCGTGGCGCTGCCCGCCGGACGTGGCGTAAATCACGGTCTTGTCGAACATCACGTAGCCCGGGCCGCTAACGGAGGTCTGCGGGTTGAACTGCTCGTCGAAAAGCGCCACGACCGTGCCTTTGGTCTCTTGCGCGTCGTAATCGAACCGGCTGGGGATCTCGCAGCGGATCAGGTTTTCGTTCTGCTTCTCGATCGCCGCGCCCTGGTTGAGGTTTTTGGAAATCAGCTGGTGGCGCCTGAACAATTCGTCGAATTCGTCCCAGTCGATGCGCACGGCGCCGATTTTTTGGTTCAAATCCGATTCCGCGCGCACGACCGCGTCGTCCAGAAACTCCCTGGCGAACTCCACCGGCAACCCGTGGGTCTCGACCAACGTGAAAAACGACGCGGTCGTCAGGGTGCCCGCGGCGATCGCGTCCTTGAACAGGGCGAACGCCTTGTCCAGGGTGCGCGAGTAACTGTTGATCTCGCTGCCCAGGGTGGTGACGATCTGCTTTTGCTTGTTTTTGAGTTCCTTGAAGAAATCGCAGTAAAGCTCGATGATTTTCTCGATCACCGGCTTGGCCCACGCGTCGCCCTTGATGTTTAGTTTCTTCGTGTACAGCACGACGCGGCGGATCAGCCTCCTGATCGTGTAGTTGCGTCCCTTCGGCCCGGGGACCACGCCGTCGGAGATAGCGAAAACGACCGCTTTCATGTGGTCGGCGATCACCCGGAACCGCGTCTGGGTTCTCTTGCGCTCCTGGTCGTCGCTGAAATAGTCGTCGACCACGTACTCGAACGGGCTGTGGTTCTGGATCTCGCGGATGATCGGCAGGAACAGGTCGGTGTCGAAGTTGGTCGGCGCGTCCTGCAGGACCGAGGCGAACCGCTCCAGGCCAGACCCCGTGTCGATGTTCTTGCGCGCCAGCTCGGAGTAATTGCCCTGGCCGTCGTTGTTGAACTGGCTGAACACGATGTTCCAGATCTCGATGTACCGGTCGTTCTCGATGTCCTCGAAGAACAGCCTCTCGCCCAAGTTTTCCGGGTCGTATTTCGGCCCGCGGTCGTAATAGATTTCCGTGCACGGCCCGCACGGCCCCTGCCCCAGGTCCCAAAAGTTGCGGTCGCGGCCGCAGCGGACGATGTGGCTTGGGTCGATCGACGCCCTCACCCAGCTGTCGTACGCCTCGTCGTCGTCCTCGTAGACGGTGATGTACAGCTTGTCCTTGCTGATCCCGTAGTCTTTCGTCAGCAGCTCGAACGCGAACTCGATCGCCTCTTTCTTGAAGTAGTCGCCGATCGAGAAATTGCCCATCATCTCGAACAGCGTCTGGTGCCGGCTGGTGACGCCGACGTTCTCGATGTCGTTCGTCCTGATGCAGCGCTGCGAGTTGGTCAGCCGCGGCGCTGGCGGGATGCTTTTGCCCGAAAAGTAATTTTTCAGCGTGGCCACGCCCGAATTGATCCAAAGGAGCGAGTTGTCGTTGACGGGCACCAACGATTTGGACTCGACGACGTAGTGATTTTTGCGCTTGAAGAAATCAAGCCAGATTTGGCGGATTCGATTGCCTGAGAATTTTTCCATGTTGACCACCTAGAATGTCAGTCCGTCAGCCAACGAACTTTCTATTATTTTACCACCGCCGCAACAAATATTCGAACCATCGTAAATCGCCGCGTACTGCCCGGGCGCGACCGCCCTGGATTTTTGCGGATAGGCGATCGCCGCGGTCGTTCCGGCGACCCGCGAGATCGCGCACGGGACCAAGGGTTGGCGGTGGCGGAAGCGGACGTAATATTTGGGGACGCCCAACTCGATTTTGCTCGGGTCGCCCATCCAGTTGAATTCGCCCAAAACGGCTTGGTCTGACGCCAGATACGCTTCCGCGTCCGACTCGCACGCGACCAACAGCGCGTTGGCGCCTGGGTCCTTGCGCACGACGAACGCCCTTTCGCGCATGCCGCCGAGGTTCAGGCCCTGGCGCTGGCCGGTCGTGTAGAAGATCACCCCGTCGTGCGTGCCGACGACCCGGTTGTCGGGCAAAAGCACGATCGGCCCGGGGTTTTTGGGGAAATAATTCTGCAAAAAGGCCTTGAAGTCGCGCTCGCCGATGAAACAGATCCCCGTCGAGTCCTTCTTGTCCGCGACCCACAGACCGTGGCGCTTGGCGATCCCGCGCACCTGGGACTTGTCCAGTCCCGCGAGCGGGAAGGCGACGCGTTCGAGCTGCTCGGGGCGCAGCGCGCAAAGGAAATAGGTCTGGTCCTTGTCGCGGTCCTTTGGCATCCTCAGGCATTTTTGCCCGTCCAGCGACGCGACGTCCGCGTAATGGCCCGTGGCCAGCAACGCCCCGGGGAAACGCGTGTCGACGTAATCTTTCAGGATCCCGAATTTGATGAAGCGGTTGCACAGCACGTCGGGGTTGGGCGTCAGGCTGTCCGCGTAGTCGCGCAGCGTCGCTTCGAAGACGAGTCGCCAATATTCCTTGACGTAGTTGACCTTGATGAGCTCGATGCCCAGCTGCGCGGCGACCTTTTGCGCGTCCTTATAGTCGAGCTCGGACGAGCACCCCGTCGCCGTGCCCCGCTTGGATCCCAGGACGTCGCCGTTCAGCTCTTTGTCCCAGTTGACCATGTAGATCCCGACGACGTCGTAGTTTTGCTGCTTCAGCAGCAACGCGCTGACCGCCGAATCGACACCGCCCGACAGCCCGACGACCGCCAGCGGCCTTTTGGTTCCCTTTGCGCCCATGCGATTAGCCCGCCGCGCCCGCCCGCGCTTTTTTCTCGTGGTACAGGATGTATGGCTCGTAGTAGCGGTGCGCGGCGAAGAAATGGTGCTTGTTCTGCAGCGGGACGATGAAATGCAAATACCCAGCGACGCAAAAGACGAACGGCGACAGAACGCCCGCCCACGCCAGGATCAGCGCCGTCTTGCTTTTTTTGGCGAGTTTGTCGGTCTCATAGAAGAACTTGATCGGCGCCTCGGCGTATTCTGCGCCCCGCAGCGCCCTGCGCTGGCTGGCGACCTGCAAAACGACCGTCAGCACGAACTCGGCGCGCAAAACGGCGTACAGCGCCAGCGCCAGGGGCAAATTCGCGGCGGCGACGTCGACCAAAACCGCGCCCAACACTAGAATCGAGAGGAAATTGCACAGGATCCCGATGAAAAAGGCGCAGTGGAAGACCCACATCTTGACCAGGTTCGCGCGCGCCTTCGCCCAAAAATCCAGGTAGCTGAAGTTGTACAGCGACTCTTCCTTTATCAGTTTGAATTCTTCCATGCGTTCACCTGCGTTCCCGGCGGCCGTTTCGCGGACGAAACGAGCCTTTTTCCCGCGCCGAACCCGCCCGGAAAATTTCCGCTTGAGCTATTAATATAAAATTTTATCCGCGCAAAATCCCAAAACATTGATTTTTTTGCGCCCGACCCGCATTAATATTTATAATTTTTTTTGTGAATCTGAAGTCAGATACCAGGCGACCGATGCAATACAACCACAACTCGAACGAAAAGCGCTGAATCACCTTTTGGGAGCGAAACCGAACCTACCGCTTCCGCGACGATCCCCGAAAGCCCAAATTTTACGTCTTGGACATGTTCCCGTACCCGTCCGCGAAGGGGTTGCACGTCGGGCATATCAAGGGATACACCGCGACCGACGTCATCAGCCGCTACAAGCGCGCGCAGGGCTATTGCGTCGTCCACCCAAACGGCTACGACGCGTTCGGCTTGCCCGCCGAGCAGTTCGCGATCGCCACGAACCAGAACCCGAACACGTTCACCGAGCAGAACATCGCCAACTTCCGCAGGCAGCTGAGAATGATGGGATTCAATTACGATCCCGACCTGGAAATCACGACCACGCGCCCCGAATACTACAAGTGGACGCAATGGATCTTCGCGCAACTTTACAAAAGGGGCCTGGCCGAAATCGCGGACACGGAAGTCAATTGGTGCGAAAAGCTGGGCACGGTCCTGGCCAACGAGGAAATCGTCACGGACGCTGACGGCAACCGCGTCAGCGAGCGCGGGTCGCACCCCGTCGTGAAAAAGGTCATGAAGCAGTGGGTGCTGAAGATCACCAAATACGCGGACAAGCTGCTGGACGGCCTGGACCGGATCGACTGGCCCGAATCCGTCAAGAAGATGCAGCGCGAATGGATCGGCAAGAGCACGGGCGCGCTCGTTGATTTCGCGTTGAGCGGCCGGGAAGGCAAACTGACCGTGTTCACCACCCGCCCCGACACGCTGTTTGGCGTCACGTTCGTCTCGGTCGCGCCCGAGAACGCGTTGGCGCGGGCTTTGGTGACCCCGGACCGCGAAGCCGCCGCGGACGCGTATCTGGCCAAGACCCAAAGCAAGACCGACGCGCAGCGCCGCGACAAGAACAACAAATCGGGCGTGTTCACCGGCTCGTACGCGATCAACCCGCTCAGCGGCAAGAAAGTGCCGATCTGGATCTCGGACTACGTCCTGAACGGTTACGGCACGGGCGCGGTGATGGGCACCCCTGCCCACGACTCGCGCGACCACGGGTTCGCCCGGCTGCACGGGTTGGAAATCGTCAACGTCGTCGAGCATAACGGCTCAGCGGACGGCGCCTACGAGGGCGACGGGCCCCACGTCAATTCGGATTTCCTGAACGGTTTGCGCAACGAGGCGGCGATCGCGGCGGCGACGGCGCACCTGGAAGCCAACCGCCTGGGCAAGGCCGCGACCGTGTACAAGCTGCGCGACTGGATTTTCTCGCGCCAGCGCTATTGGGGCGAACCGTTCCCGATCGTGTTCGACGAAAGGAACGAGCCGATCCTGGACGAGGATTTGCCCGTGACGCTGCCGCCCATGGAAAGCTTTTCGCCCAACAGGGACGGTTTGCCCCCGCTGGCGAACGCGACGAAATGGGTGCGGGTCCAAAAAAACGGCAAACCGTGCCGGCGCGAGACGAACACGATGCCGCAATGGGCGGGGTCGTGCTGGTACTACCTGGCGTTCCTGATGCGGATCAACCGCGGGCCGAACGACGAATTTTTGCCGCTGAACGGCCCCGAGGCGAAACGCAATTTCGACCGCTTCCTGCCCGTGGACGTTTACGTCGGGGGCCAGGAGCACGCGGTCTTGCATTTGCTGTACGCGCGGTTTTGGCACCTGTTCTTGCGCGAAATCGGCGTGGTCGACGCGCCCGAGCCGTTCATGCGTCTCATCAACCAGGGCATGATCCTGAACGAGGACGGCACGAAGATGTCCAAATCCCGGGGCCAGTTCGTCACCCCCGAGGAAATCTGCGCCACCCACGGCGCGGACGCGCTGCGGCTTTACGAGATGTTCATGGGCCCGCTGACCGCGTCGCTGGCGTGGAGCGACTCGGGCGTTGGCGCGATGCGCAAATGGCTCGACCGGGTGTGGAACCTGTTCGCGAGGGTCGCCGTGACCGAGGAAGCCGAGTCCGCTAACCGTGACCTGCTGCGCGCGTACCACGGCTTCGTGCGCCAGGCGACCGCCCACCTGGAGGCGACCGAGCTCAACCTGTTGGTCAGCGACATGATGGTGTTCGTTAACGCGTGCTACAAGGCGGACGCGGTCCCGCGCGCGTACCTGGCCGGGTTCGTCACGATCCTGGGGTTCGTCTGCCCGTTCATCGCCGAGGCGCTGCGCGAATCGCTTTACCCCGGCACCCAGGCTAGCGTTTACGACGCGCCGATGCCAAAACACGACGACAGCCATCTCGTCGCGGACACGGTCGTCGTCTCGTGCATGGTCAACGGCAAGTTCCGCGGCAGCATGGAATTTTCCGCGGGCGCGACGCAGGACGAGATCGCCGCCGCGTTCCTGGCCGATCCCAAGATAGCGCAGCACATTGGCGGCAAAACCCCCAAGAAGGTTATTTACGCGCCCAAGAAGGCGATCAGTTTCGTCGTGTAGGGGGCGCCAAAGCCTACGCGCCGCCGTCAAGCCACGCCCTCAGCGCCACGATTTCGCGCGTGAACGCGACGTTGTCCTTTTTGTAGCGGCGGACGAGTTCGTTGCGCACGAGCCTGTTCTTCTTGTCCTCGCCGTCCATGAGCAGAATGAGCAGCCCGCGGTTGTCGCGCCCGACGATCCAATGCCACATCCGCTGGTCGTATTTGTCCTTGTTCTGCCGCCTGGGCTTGATGCACGACATTACCTTGGCGATCGGGTAGTGCGAGTACGTTATGTAGCACGCGTTGTCGGCCGGGTCGGCGACGACGATGAATT
>CAZPGT010000012.1:0-15135 GCA_964586345.1 uncultured Mycoplasmatales bacterium
CGCGGGCAAGACCGACAGCAAGCCCGTGATCGTCGATTTGGGCAAGCAATCGCCAAAACCCAAACGCGGCAAGGGCGACGGCGACGGGCCGTCGGACGTGCCCAGCGCGGGGTTGTCGGAAGTGCGATAACCATGAGGCGCGCGACGGACGAGAGAGTTTTGGTGATCGACGCGGGCAATTCGCGCACGAAAATCGCCTTGTTCGGCGGCTCGGGGCGGATCCTGAAGCTCGTCAAGCGCCCGACCGCGGACTTCGTTTCGGCGCGATCCGCGGCAAATCTGATCAAAAGCGAATTCGGGCGTTTCAGATACGAATCCGCGTTTTTGGGCAGCGTGGTCCCGGGAATCGACCCGTTTTTCCTTCGCGCGTGCGAACGGTTGGGGAAACGGGTCTTCCGCATCGGGCCAGACGCCAGGTTCAATTTCAGAATCGCCCCGAAAATCCGCCGCGAACAGGTCGGGCACGATTTGTTCGCGCTCGCGGCGTACTGCAGTAGCCGATCCGATTGCGCCGTCGGCTTCTCGTTTGGCACGGGACTGGCGGGAATCGCGCTCGCCGACAACACTTTGGTAGGAGCGGCGATCGTCGCGGGTTTGGGGGAAAACGTCCGCGCGCTGTTCGCGAAAACCGGGTTGATCAAACCGATCCAAGTGTCGCCGAACGGGCGCCGGGGCATCGGCCGCGACACGAAAGGCGCGCTCGAGGCGGGTCTGTTCTGCCTCAAGAACGGTTTCGCGGACCAATTCGCGCGCGCGGCGGCTTCGGAATCGGGATTGCCAATCGAACGGTTCGAGCGCGTGCTGACCGGGCACGAAATCAAAAGGCTGGATTCCGGATCGGGTTTCCACCTGAGCAAAAACGCGATCCTGATCGGCTATTTTCTGATTTTTCGGCTGAACCGCGGACGCGCCTAAACCCGATTTCGCGATCGCGGGCCGCGGATGCGGGATAATTTTTATATAATCTTAACGACGTAGATTCTGAACGGCGGGTTCAACATGAGCACTGAGAAACCAACGAACACGGAAAATTTCTGGAACGATTTGGCGTTGACGGACGATTACGAACTTTCGCCCCGCAAGACCAAGGACATGGGCGTTCTGAACGAATTCGAGAAAAACGACAACCTCATCGGCGGCGACGCCAAGTTCGTTTTCGGTTCCGACCCGACCAAGGCCGCCGCGGCCGATCCGTTGCGCGAAAAGGCGAAAACGGTCGCCGGCGAGACGTTCACCGCCGACAACCTGTTCGCTTCGGATCAAATCAACGACCCGACCCAAAAAAGCGGCGCCGCCCCGACCGAAACGGACGTCGCGCCCCCTTCTTTGGGAAGCTCGGGCCAAGACCGGCCCGCGTCGGTCCAGATCCAAGAGCAGCCGCCTGGGAACCAAGACGTTTTCAAGCCGCAAAGGGCCTCGCGCGGAAACCCGACCGAGGGATCCGGGTCCGTCCCGGACCAAGGATCCCCGGCCCCCGACCAAGCCCCCGCCGAGATCAGGTTCCGCTTCCCGCCCGACTACAAATTCGAGAAGAAGCAACCCGAACCGGCGGTCTTCCTCCCCCCGGTCAACATGACCGAGATCCTAAGCAACATCAACCAAATCGGCAACGGCACGACCGACGAGCCCAAGCGGCACAACCAAGAGCTCAACGTGGTCGGCCCGCGGAACGAGGCCCCGGACGCGGGGTTCCGGACGATGAAGCTGATGCAAAACATTTACGCGCCCGAGCAAAAACAGACCCAACCCCGGCAAGCGGACACGAAACGCACCCAGGACGTTAAGCCGGAAAAAGAGCAACGGCCCCGAAAACTCAACCTGAGGCTGACGAAAAACTTCTGGCGCCACGCCGTTTATTTCGCCGCCTGGCTCATCGTCTTCATTTTGCTGATCGCGATCCTCGTCAAGCCTTAGGCGATCGATTTGGTCGTTTCGCTGGAAACGTAGTCGGTGGCGATTTTGCGCGGCAAAATCAAGGCGACGAATTTTTGCAGCCGGTGGGTGGACTCCACGTACACGTTGTGGATTTGGAAAATGACGTTTTCGGCGAATTCCGCCACCTTGTTCCAATCCCGGTCGCCGACGTATTTGTTGCCCGCGCCGTTTTTTGGTTGGAACAGCTCGATGCTGCCGTCGCCGTGGATCATCCGCTTGCGGATTTTGGAAATCGCCAGGTTGTTGTCCATGATCGCCACGGTGATTCTTCCGCCGAAACGCGGCAATATCTCTTCGTAGAAAATCCGCCATTTGTTAAGCGACATGTCAAGCGCCGCGGCGATCTTGGCCTCGGCGTCGGGCAAGCCAAAAATCTGGCTCACCCGCGCGTGGTCGACGTTGTGGATCATCCTAAAGACGTTGCCAGTGCCCACCTGCACGTCCTCGACAGACCGGTCGGACGCGACGCGCTCGAAGACGTCGTCGCAGTATTTCCTTTCGTCGGGAGTCCGGTTCAAACTGCTTTTGGCGTAATACCTGTTGAACACGATCCGGTTGTGCTTCACCTTGTGCGTGGCGATCAGATCGTCGCTAGAGATCAATAGCTTCTTTTCGATCTGCGTGAACGGCAGATGCTTTTGTTCCGCGTCCACCAGAATGTCCCACAGGTCGTTGTCGTGCTTCAGGATCTGGTTCTTGAAGTTGCGGAACAAATGCTTCAGCATGAAAATCCGCATCAGGTGGGCGTATCTTTTGCGGTAGCCGAACCATCTGCCGCGCTGCAAGGCAGTGTCGATCGCGATCGCGTCCTCGGCGCGGTTGGTGATGTAGGTGGTCAGCAGATTGGGGAAGGTGACCCCGCGCTCGATCATCGCGGATCCGACCACGATGTTGTTCGGCGTGTCCTTGTACAGCGGATCGTCGATTTCGGAATTGACGACGTTGATCGACGTGTATTGCAGATGTTTCAAAAACAATTTGACGAACGCGTCGCCCCACGCGAACGCGGGGTTGTACGACGCGAACACTTCCTTGATCGTGGCTATGATCCTGTCGCTTTCGCTCGAGCCTTCGGCCTTCAGGAAGCGTTCGAGCGATTTTTTGTAAGAGTTGATCTTGTCCGCGATCATGTTGTGGCGCAAGATTTCCTTGGCGGTGTGCACCAACATCGCGGTCTTTTGGATTTTTCGGTTCTCGACGTGGAACAAGCACGCGGCCACCAAATAGTGGATGATGGCCAACTTGAACGATTCGGGAGTCGATTCGCGCTCGTTTTCGATCGCGTGCTTCTCGTCGTCGGAGACCTCGACGATGTATTTTTCGTAATCGCGCCCGAAGAACTCGTTGACCCCCATGTACGCCTCGCCCGGATCGATCGTGAAAATGTAATCGGGCTTGATCGCGTCGTCGTGCGCGAGCAAAATGTGCGCCTGGGGCGTCGCGGTCACCGAAATGAACGTGGCGTTGGCCCCGAACGTCTCGATCATCCTGCGGATCGTGCGGTAGGTGAACGACTCAAGCGATTTGTCCTCGGCCGTGTTGAACGAGGCCAAATCGCCTTCGTCGTCGATCACGAGAAACTTCGTTTTGTAGAAAATCGGCGTGGACAGCAATTCGATCAGTTTCTCGATTTGCTGGTTCTTCAGGCTGACGAAAACGGTTTTCTTCCGGTTCGAGATGGATTTGTGCAGCTCGTCGATGAAAGTCTTGTTGTCCTTGCTCGCGATGATTTCCTTGATTTGGTAAACGTTGACCCCGGTCGAGAAATCGTCCTTGGTGAACGTTTTCTTCAGCCGGTCGAACGTTTGCTTGTTCAACACGTTGTCGCGTCCCGACAGAACGATCGCGACGTCGTAATCGTTGCTGAACGCCTGGGAGATGCACGCGGAAAACGTGCTCGTCTTCCCCGATTGGACTTTGCCGACCAAAAGCGCCTTCAGCCCCTTTGGCGTCTGGCCCAAGGTGGCGATGATGTCCTTGGCCTTCGCCAACACCTTTGCGATCGCCGCGTCGTCCATGCCCGACGCCTTGCAATAGGCGACGAAATGGGATTCGTGGTCGGTCGCGTTGAACTGGGAAATGAGTTTTTTGATCTCGGCGTTGATGTCCATAGGCAATTAAGCTTTAGTTGCCCCGGCGCAGGTAGTTGTCGATCAAGAACTTCAGTTCGTCCACGCTGGCGCCTTCGGCGATGGCGCGCTCCTCCGCCATCACGTAGTAAATCAAGAACTCGGCGAACGTGTTGTATGCCCTTTTGCTGCTTTGGACGATCGGGCGCAAGAACGGGTGTTCCTCGTTGAAGTACACGATGATGAGCCCGTCGTTGCCGTATTTCTTCTTGAACCAAAGGCCGCTGGCTTCCTTGTTGTTCGAACCCACAAGCTGGATGCGGAATTCCTTGCCGTATTCGTCCTTTATCGTGTAAACCTGCGTTTCGCGCTTGTTCTTCTTGACGGTTTCGACCTGCAAATCGATGATCGCGCGGGTGCTGCGCATCGAATCGCTGATTTCCGAGCCTTCCGCGTCGTCTTGGTATTCGATCGTCTTGGAAGCCAAAATGTTCATCGTCGCGCTGTATTCCGTGTTGACCTTGGCGGTGATTTTTTTGCTGTCGCCAGCTTCGCCGCAACGACCGACGATGCTTGCGAGCAAATTCACGATTTCTTGGTATTCGCCGTTGGTCAAAACGAAATTGTCGCCCGTGATGCTAACGGGCAGGTGGGCGAATTCCAGTTCGCCGTAAATGCAGCTGTATTCGATGTCTGACGTCGTCCCGAAGATCTCTTGCGGACGCAGGCTCGTGTTCGTCAAAACGCCGCGGACAAGCTTGTTGCCCTGGAAGCAATAGATGCCCGAATGGGCGGCGTCTGGCTTCTCTAAAATGCCCACGAACCCCTTGACGCTGATCGATCGCCCAGAAGCCAAAGTCATTTTCTCGTCGATGGCGACGTGGTTTTCGCGGTCCGTGTCCACGAACAGTTTCGGCCGTTGTACGGGCTTGAGCGACTCGGCCTTGCGATACGTGCTGATTTCGATGAATTTTTGCGGATCCGCGCAATCGTAGAAGACGTTGTCCTTGCGGTAAACGGCTTTGAACTCGATTTTCTTGAGATTGACGTACTTTTGGAAAATCTTGTTGACTTGGGCGGCGATTTCGCTGAATTCCTGGATGTTCCATTTGCGGTTCACCTTGATTTGGAACAAGGATCCGCTGCCGAATTTGGTACGCGAGATGAATTCCTTCGCGCTGTAGCTTTTCACGGGCTCGGCGGTCAGTTGGCTGGCGTCGTTGGCGAAAATCAATTGGTAGGTTTCAGGATCCTCGATTTTTTTGGAGTAAATCTTGGCGCCGTTGCTGATCCATTGCAGCGCCCGGATCCATTGCTTCCACCCCTTGGCGGTCAGGGCGTCGAATTCGGTCAGCTGCTCCAGCTCGTTCTTGGAGTAGCCCACGCCGTTGTCGAAAATCAGCAGTTTCTCATTGCTGTCGGCCGCGTCGTAAATCATGTAGACCGTCAACTGCGTCGTGTCCAAATCGTTTTCGTTGAAAAAATGGAAAATGCTTGGATCGATTAGATGCGAAATCGCGTACGCTGGCGAATAGGGGATGTCCTTGCACAGCTCCGTCCACAGTTTGTTGGTGCTAGATGAAGTGTTTTTCTCCATGGTAAACCACGCTTTTTGAAGTTTTGAAATATCTTTGCCGAATGAAAAATCGCTGCAATGTCCAATATTTGCGTATTCTTTTATGCAGTATTAGTCACTTTTGTTTATTTCATTTTACAATAAGTTATCAAATGAATCTTTAGAATTTAAACGATCATTTGCGCTTAATTTAAAATTATCAGGATATTTAATAACAATGGCGAATACTTCAAAAATGCGGGTCAACGACAAAGTGACCATAATCGGGCTGCTTTCCTCGTTCATCTTCGGTCTGCTAATCGGCGGGGTCGTGTACCTCGTGATCAAAATGTTGAATCTGAAAAACATTCTGTGGGTCATTCCGTTCATGTTCTTTCCGCCGGTGATCGGCGCGATCATTTTCATGCTTTCGCGGGCGAAAGTCGTCAAGATCAAACACGCTCAATAAATTTCGGTTTATTGCATTAAAATAATGGATGCCGTCTCGCATCCGTTATTTTGGAGACTAATAAAATGTACGTTACTTCCGATAGCAAAGATTTTTACGATTTGATCATCATCGGCGCGGGACCCGCGGGCATCAGCGCGGCCATCTACGCGGCGCGCGCGAACATCAAATGCTGCGTGGTCGAAGGCGGGGCGCCGGGCGGGAAAATGGTCAAAACCGGGATCATCGAGAACTATCCGGGAGTTTTGAACAAGACGGGCCCGGATCTCAGTTTGGACATGTTCAACCAGCTAAGCCAGCTAAACGTGCAAATCGAATACAACAGCGCGGCCGCGATCGAAAAACACGACGCTTTTTTCCTGGTCTATTTGCCCAACAAGACGCTATTCGCCAAAACCGTGATCGTCGCGACCGGATCCAACGAGCGACCGATGAGCACCCCTAACGAGGAACGGTTTTACAACAAAGGGATCAGCTATTGCGCGATTTGCGACGGCGCGCTTTACAAAAACAAGCCCGTCGCCGTGGTCGGCGGGGGCAACGCCGCCGTCGACGAGGCGATTTATCTCGCGGGGATCGCCAGCAAAGTTTACGTCGTCCACCGCCGCGACGAATTCAGGGTCGACGCGCACACGGTCGACCGGCTGCGCAAGTACCCCAACGTCGAATTCGTGCTTTCTTACGTCCCGCACGAGGTCAAGGGCGATTCGAAGGTCAACGAGTTCGTGGTCAAATCGACCAAGGACGGATCCTTGAGATCGCTTTCGGTCGACTGCGTTTTTCCGTACATCGGCGCGATCCCGGCGACTGGCTTCGTCAAAAACTTCGACATCAGGGACGAGGCGGGATTCATCAAAACGAACGACCAGATGGAAACATCGGTCCCCGGGCTTTACGCCGCCGGGGACTGCATAGTGAAGCGCTACCGGCAGATCTCGACCGCGGTCAGCGACGGCACGATCGCCGCGTTGAACGTGAAGGAATTCTTAACGAAAACGGCTTAAAATGGCTACGACGACTTACAGCGAACTGGTCAAGAACGAAATCTGTCATTTGCCGCTGTCAAGCAAACAGTCCAAATTCTTTTTGAAAGCCTTCCTTGTCAACAACCTGGCGACGAACACCGTCGACGGGCAAGAGACCTGGATCGTGCAGACGCACTTTTCGTTCGTCGCCCGCTTCGTTTTGGAGCATTTGAAAAGGCTTTACGAGCTCAAAAACCTGAAAGTGGCCGTCAGCCCGGCCAAAAACGCCAACGCGCGTCGCCGCTACCAGGTCGCTTTCGTTGGCAATTTCCGGCAAATCGTCTCGGATTTGGAGTTGGAAGCGCCAACGGATTTCGAGAACAACCCCGATTTGGCGAGGGCGTTCTTGATCGGCGCCTTTTTGAGCGGGGGCAGCGTCAATTATCCCCAAACGAGCAATTACCACTTGGAGTTTCAGTCGTTCAGCAAAGGCTTCCTGAGCGAAATCAGCGATTTGCTGGCCCGTTTCCGCATCAACAAAAAAAGCAGCATCTGCAGGCGCCGCAACAAGTTCATCCTGTACATCAAGAAATCAGAAGTGATCGCCGACGTCCTGAAATTCATCGGGTTGACCGACAGCCTGTTCCAGTTCGAGGACACGCGGATCGAACGCGATTTTTTCAACAACATGCGGCGTTTGAACAATTTCGACGTTTCCAACCTGCAGCGAATCTCAAGGTCGTCCGCGGAAATGGTCCAAATGATCAAGGCAATCAAGGCGACCGACAGGTTCGACGCCCTTTCGCCGGTTTTGAAGACGTATTGCGAAATCAGGCTAAAGCACCGCGAAATCTCGTTGAGCGAACTTGCCGCTAAGATGTCAGAAAGGCTCAAGCACGAGTTTTCCAAAAGCAACGTGTGGCATCTGACGAACAAAATCAAGAAAATCTACGAGTCGTGCGCCTAGCTTATTTGAGCAAATAGACTCTGTAACCGCGGAAGAGCAGGTAATGGTACCAATATTTCATTTCCTGCCACTTGCCGCAAAGCAAAATTTTTTTGCTTTTGTTCAATTTCAAATCGGCCAATTCGTCAATCGCGAACGGGTTGAGCGTTACCGTGCGCGGGAGGCTTTGGTCCGGCCCGTTCTTTTTCCAATTGAAATCCACGAGCTGGTATTTTCAGCTTTTTTGGTACCTAGAGATTTTTTTCGCGGGTTTGAATTTGAAACGGTTTCGGGGGATTAAAAAAAATTCGAGCCAGCGCTTCATTGAATAAGATTGATAAATTTCAATATTTAGCAAATAAATGTTATTATAAATAAATCAATTTGTTAAATTTCACAAAAAGATTCTTTTGTCATGCTGTTGTCATTATGGGCGCGATACAGATAATCATGTTCGTCATGTCTATAGTCTCGCTGATTATAGGCCTTTTGCTGTCCAACTCCGGAAGCACAGGCGGGTTGGCCTCGCTGTCCGGGCAGGATCTGGAAATTTTCAAGAAAACCAAAGACAGAGGCTTGATCAAAGGGCTGCAAATCGTGATGTTTGTGTTCTTGATCGTGTTTTTGCTGTTAGGCTTGATCTTTCACTTTGCCCAATAGTATTTAGGGATTTTACCGATGAGCAATTTAGAACCTATCGAACAACAAATTCTGGAAGTCATAAAAAAAGAGAACGGTCGGCCGGTCCCCCCGGGAATCATGATTCGCCTGTTGGAAGAGAACTACGGCGTCAAGGGCAAGCAAAAAATCTACCAGGCGATCGATAAATTGATAGCCAACGGCTTGATCACGCAGTTGGCGAGGAACAACAAATTGATTCTGGGCTACGAAAACGCGCCGATGCTGATGGATCAGGTTCAGGAAGGCGTTTTGTTCATCGGTTCTAAAAACTGCGGGTTCATCCGTCTCGATTCGGAGACAAGGGCGAGCTATTTCGTCCACTCCGTCAACCTGAAGGGAGCGATCAACGGCGACAGGGTCCGCTTCGCCCCGTTGGACAAGCAAGGCTCGCGCGACTTGAAAGACGCCGCGGTGATCGAGGTCCTGCGCCGCGCCAAGACGCTGTACGTGGGCAAGTACACTTACGACGGAAAAAACTATTCCGTGTTCCCGGACGATCCACGCTTATACGTAAGCGTGGTTTTAGATAAACAGCACGACGAGCTGAAACCGAACGACAAAATCGTTTTCGAAATCAAGGAAATCGATCCGGCCAAAAACAGGGCGACGGCGGCGTTCGTCAAAAAGGTGGCCGAGCAGACCGATCCCGGGATCGAGGTGAAATCGATCATCTACGATCTGAACATCGACATCGATTTCAACGCCGACGCGCTCGCGGAAAGCGAAAAACTGGCTTTCGAGCCCGACCATCCCAAGAACGCCCTGCGGAAGGATTTGCGCGGATTAAACATCGTCACGATCGACCCGGCTACCTCCAAAGACCTCGACGACGCGATTTACGTCGAAAAACTCGAAAACGGCAACCACAGGCTCATCGTGGCGATCGCCGACGTCTCGCACTACGTCTCGCTCAATTCCGCCCTGGACCTGGACGCGCTTTCGCGCTCGACGTCGGTTTATTTCATCGACCAGGTGATACCGATGCTTCCCGAAAGGCTGTCCAACGATCTATGCTCGCTCAACCCGCACGAGGACAAATTCGTCCTCGTGAGCGAGACCGAAATCGACGGGAACGGCAAAGTCGTGGCGCGCAACACGTATCCCGCGACAATCAACAGCAAGCGCCGCTTCAGCTACGACGAGGTCAACGCGTTCTTCAGCGGTGCAGACGCGCTGGAAGGCGACAAACCAGAAATCAAAGCGATGCTGGCCGACGCCAAGGAACTGGCGAAACTCCTCCGGAAGGAAAAAATCGCCCGCGGGCACATCGAGTTCGAGACGGTCGAACCGATCATCGTGGTCGAGAACGGCTACGACCCGATAGACATTTTGGTCAAGCCCCACGGCGAGGCGCAGACGATGATCGAGGATTTCATGGTTTGCGCCAACGAGTCGATCACGCAGATCGCGATCAAAAACAAAATCCCGTTCATTTACCGGGTGCACCCCAAACCAAGCCAGCGCAAACTCAAGATTTTCACCCAGGAAGCCAAGCACCTTGGGTTCCACACCGGCACGGAAAACTTCGGCGACGTCAAATCCAGCACGATCGCGGGATGGTTGAACAGGAACAAGGACAACAAGCGGCTGAACATCGTCCACATCCTGTTGCTGCGCGCCATGGGCAAAGCGTCTTACAGCACCGAAAACACCCACCACTTCGGCTTGGCGAGCCAAACCTACACGCACTTCACGTCGCCGATCCGCCGCTACGCGGATCTGGTTGTCCACCGGTTGCTTTGGATGTACCTTTACGACCGGGACGGCTACACGGACATCCAGCGGCAGACTGTGAAGGACAAGCTGAACGAGATTTGCGAGCGGATCAACGAGAACGAGACGCGCGCGGTGACCTGCGAGCGCTCGATCAACAGCCACATGTTTTGCCTTTACATGGCCAAAAGGATCGGCGAGACCTACGACGGGTTCGTTTCCTTCGTGACCAGTTACGGCATGTTCGTGGAACTGGACAACACGATCAACGGCATCGTCCGCGTGGGCAACATGATGGACGACTTCTATTCGTACAACGAGGACGAGGTGGCGCTCGTGGGCCGGCGCACCAACAAGAAATACGCGACGGGGGACGACGTCAAGGTCAAGGTGCTGCAAATCGACATGCACATGAGGCAGATCAATTTCACGCTCGTGTAGCGGCAAATGCTGGATTCGGGATTCCTAGTCAACTACATCGTCGCGTTGCTGATCGGCCTGATTTTCTTTCTGTTTTTCCTGTACGTTTCGCTGACGGTCGGCAAATACCGTTGGATCAGCGTCTTCACGCGCACCAAATTCGGCTATTTCGCGGTTTATTTCGTCTTGGGCCTGGTCGTCGGGCTCGTGAACCTGTTCATGAACCTCGTGGACATCAGCCTGAACAGCAACTATCCCGTCGTCGCGGACATCAGCCTGATCGTCATTTGCGGCTTTTGCGCCACCCCGTACCTTTTCGCGGGCGCTTCGGTCTCCTACCTCACCAGCTCGATCCTTTTCGCTTACGGCGACCCGGCCAACCTGGCGATGAGCGTTTACCTTTTCATCTTCTATTGCGCGCTCGTGGCGATCGTCACAATGCTGCACGCGCTGGGCCAGAAGAAGTTCGCGTATTTCGTCGCGATCAGCGTCCCCGCGACGTTCGTGCTTTTGGTGCTGGCGGTCGCCTTCGTGCCCCGGGCGAGCCTGGACGTGGCGCTGCTGATCCCGTGGATCGCGCTGGCTTATTGTCTCATTTACTACCTTTTTTCCGTGCCGCTCATCAATTACGTCGGCAAGACGCGCCGGCTGTACCAGGCGATCGGCTTCAACAAAAACCAGATGGCGCTGGCGGCGTACGCCAACGATTTCCTGCACGAAAAGGCGATCGGCGGGGACACCCAGTACGGGATGCTGGTTCTTTTCAAGGTCGAGACCCAGGACGACCGCGACGGCAAGATCAGCGACCTGATCGTCGCCATGATCCGCTCCAAAATCGATTTGCTGTTCGAGCGCACGAAGGACAATTGGTTCGTCAGCCCGAGGAATTACTGCGGCGTTTTCATCCCGCTGCCGCGCGACAGGCAAAAAAACCTCAGCCTAAAAAGGATCTACCAAGGCAACAACCTGCCCAAACGCCGCGAGGACGATCTGTTTTACGGCTGCGAACTCGTGTGCGACAGCCTGCCCAAGAAAATCCGCACCGAGCGCACCGCCCACGAAATCAGCGTCAAGGTCGCGGGCGCGCTTTACGGGGTGCATTCGTCGGATTTCGGCAAAATCATCTCGTTGGCTGAGGTATTGGTGCGCCAGTACGATTTCCTGAAGAAGACCAACGTCGTGCAGGTGTTCGACCCGAACGAGTTCAGGCTGTTCGAGACCGACTCGAACGTGTACAAGAAACTCAGCGAAACGATCCCGCTCGCGGACCTGTCCGTTTATTTGGACGAATACGCGACGCTGCGCGGGACGGGCGAAAGGCTGTTTTTCGCCAACTGCTCGCGGCTGAGCAAATTCCAGCTCAACAAGGACGAGGTGCTCGCGCACGCCGGCGGCCCCGAGACCGCGGACGGGTTGGTCCGCTTCCTTGGCATGAGGGCGATCGGCGAGTTCCAGAAGCAAGGCTACGACCAGCAACCCGGGGCGGCGCTCATCGTGGACTATCCCGCAAGCACGCTGAACGGAAACGAATTCAATTCGCGCAACTTCCTTTTCAAGCTCCACCAGCGCAGGTTCTCGCCCGAACGGCTGATCATCAACTTGGTGGAAACCAGCGGCCAGCGCCGCGTCGAACTGAACGGGGTCGCGCTGCAAAACATCAATTACCTGCGGTCGCGGGGCGTCAGGTTCGCGATAAGCAGCAAGGTCAGAAACGCGCCCGCCGCGCTGAAAAAAGTCAGCTGCAGCCACTTTCTTGTCTCCAAGCGGATAGCCAACCCCGACGCCTTGGTCCAATTCCTCGCCAAGGCGCTGGACGGCGACGTCGCGATCGCGTATCCCAAATAAGAATCCCGGGCGAACGGCCCGGGATCTTTTTCTATATGGCGGAGATTGAGGGATTCGAACCCTCGCATATCGTTAGACATCTACAAGCTTTCCAAGCCTGCCCCTTCAGCCTCTTGGGTAAATCTCCGGTTTGGCGCCACTAACAATTATAGCAAAACAAAACGGCGCTTTTTTGCTGAGCAAATCGCACGCGGCGTTTTTTCGAAGTGCTACAATAAAGCGGTTCAAACCAAAAGCAAGAAAAATTCGGGTCGCACGTGAATATGACGTCAATACGCAACCAAACGCACAAACAATTAAATTTCCACTGGAAGCAGAACCTCGCGCTGTTCAAACTGATCAACGCGTCTTTCTGGCGGAGCGCCGAGAAGTGGTTCATGAGCTTCGTCTTCACTTTCCTTTTCATCGTCATCTTCGGGTACATCAACCAGGCGATTTTGGTGACCAGCAACCCGTTCAAGACGGTTCCGCCCGTCCCGTTCAAGGACGCGCTGACCGGCCTGGCTGCCCTGATGATCATCGCGACCGGGCTGAATTCCATGCCCGTGTCGATCATGGAAATCAAGGAATCGGTCCTGATGAAGAGAATCGGCTCGACGCCGATCAAGCCGTGGATGTTCGTCGCGACGATCGCGAGCTTCTACGTATTGATCATGATCGCCCAGGTGCTGCTGGTGCTGTTCACGATTTTCCTGTTCTTCGGGTTCCAGAAATTCGACTTGGGGACCAGCGGCGCGCAAATCACGGGCAACCAGCTGTTTTTCACCGGATACCACGCGAACGGCTTTGACATCTCCACGGATTGGGGCGGATACATCTTCGGGACGCTGTACACGATGGCGCTGGCGATTTTCTTGGCCATCCTCATCGTATCGCTGACCAAAAAAAGCGCTTCCGCCAGCATGGTCGGGGGCATGATCTACTTCCTGAGCATGTTTTTGTCGGGGCTTTTGTTCCCGCTGCAGGTGATTTCCAACAACGACATCCTGTACGGGCTCAGCTTCATCAGCCCGTTCCGGTACGTGAACGTGCTGATCACGCTTTCATGGAGCGGATCGGACATCTTCAACGTCGGGCAGATCGCCGACCAGATCGCCGCGAACGGCAACCTGGACGGCATCAAGAGCGTCGGCGAGGTCTGGTCGGCCTATTTCGTGCCCGTCGTGTTCGTGGCCGCCTCGGTCTTCTTCTCGATCCGCCGTTTCAAGTGATCGACCAGATAGGAGCAACGCCAATGTTTAAAAGAAAACCACGCGAGTTCGCCGTGCGCGAAGAGAACCAGTTCGCCATCGATCTGGAGCAACGCCAGGAAAAACTGGACGCCCCGTTCGTCATCGACAAGAAAATGGTCCACCGCGGCGAACCCATCGTCGAGATGAGAAACGTGACCAAAACCTACGGGTTGGGCGCCAAGCAGCAAGTCGCGGTCAACGACGTGACGATGACTTTCTACAAAAACGAGAACGTCGCGTTGCTGGGCGCCAACGGCGCGGGCAAGACGACGACCGTGGAGATGATCGCCGGCATCGTGGCGCCCACCAGCGGCTCCATAACGTACCGTTTCCCGTTCAAGAAGACGTTCCAGGAGGGCATCGGGATCCAATTCCAGGACAGCTCGTACCCGCCCGGAATCGTCGTCAGCGACGTGATCGGGTTCATGGTCAACGTCTACGAGGTCGACATCAACCCCGCCGAGCTGGAGCAAATCGTCTCCGCCTTCGGGCTGAAGCGGCTGTACCGGAAGAAAGTGCGCTCCCTGTCGGGGGGCGAGCAGCAGCGCCTGAACATCCTTCTGGCGCTGATCCACAAACCCAAGGTCGTCTTCCTGGACGAGCTGTCCACGGGCCTTGACATCAGCGTGCGGACCGAAATCGTCGATTTCGTGAAGAAGTACTGCGCCAAATTCGGCATCCAGATCGTGCTGGTTTCCCACAACATGGACGAGGTCAGCGAAATCTGCGACCGGATCGTGATCATGCAAAAGGGGTTGGTCAAGGTCGACATGTGGGCCAAGGACGTGGTCGCCAGGTACGGATCGATCATCAACCTCGCCGCCAAGTACATCTAAGATCCCCGATTAGCACTCTCATGCTAAAAGTGCTAATTTGTGATACAATAATTTACGAACCTTTGTGGGAGGAGACGCAATGTTCACAAGCTTCAAACCCGCCGACGGCGAAAAAGACATCCTGAAACAGTTCGCCCGCAACCTCAACGACGAGGTCGTCAAGAACAAAATCGACCCGGTCATCGGGCGCGACGACGAAATCCGCCGGTTGATCGAGATCATCAGCCGCAAGACCAAGAACAACCCGGTCTTGATCGGCGAGCCTGGCGTCGGCAAGACCGCGATCGTCGAGGGTTTCGCGAAGCGCGTCGTCAGCGGCGACGTGCCCGACAACCTGAAGGACGTGGAGATCGTCGAGCTGTCGCTGTCCTCGATCATCGCGGGCACGCAATTCCAGGGGCAGTTCGAGCAGCGGCTCAACAGCATCCTGAAGCAGGTGAAGGACTCCAACGGGCAAATCATCCTGTTC
>CAZPGT010000013.1:0-14457 GCA_964586345.1 uncultured Mycoplasmatales bacterium
CCTTTTTAGTCATCGTTGTATCCCTGCATCTTTCCAATCGTTTTACTTCGATGTCTTATATTTTAAATTGCCGAAAATCAAAAAGCAAAACATCTACTTATAAAATTAATAATAGAAAATATACATTTTCTATAAATTTTTCGCCACGAAAAGCCCCGTTCGGGCCCAATCGGGACGGGGTAACCTAAAAAGGAGCGCTCGCGCCATGTCCTTTAGGATCCGTAAAAACGTGGCGCGCATCGATTCAGATCGTCATAAAACCGGTTGAGACGCTTCGCCTGGTAATCGATAATCGCCCGCGAGCAGACCATAAATAAAAAACCTCATAATTCCGTTCGGTCAGGATTATGAGGCTTTATGGTTGGTTTCGCGAAAGTTTATTTGGTTTTTCCGGGTTTGACATTATTGTTTTTTTCGGCTTGGTAGCATTTTTCGCACAGGTACGCTTTTTTGCCGTTGAACATGGTTTTGTTCAAAAAGGGTTTCTCCTCGCGTTCGCCGCAACTCTTGCATTTTCTTTTAGCCTTCATATCGATGAACGTCCATACGGAGACAAAAACTATAATAGCGACGAGTATTGAGAATAAAGTTATTCTAAAAGAATCTGCAAAAAACTAATGTTTGCGTCCATTGTCTTTCTTGTATTCTTTTATCCTTTCCTTTGCCTCCGCGTAAATTTTGTCCAAAAGAACGAGGGCGTTCACGCGATCGCCCGCCCTATGCCCCAAGGTCGGAACCCGGGTGGTCGCCCCTATTCGGGGTCCTTCTGGGTCGGGCTGTGAGCGATTTCCGCCAGCCGTTCCAAATTCATGCTTTGGAACATCTGCTGCTTGCGCGCCTGCTGCTTCTTGATCAATTCGAGCTGCTGCAGCGCCTGGGCGCGCTGCTGCATCGCGATCGAGTCCTCGTCCGGGTCGATCTGGGTCGAAGGCGTGGCCAGCTGGCAAATCCTGGTGATCACGCTTTGGGCGATGTCGTTGAGCATCTTCTTGAACAGGACGTCGGCTTCCTTGACGTAGATGTTCAGCGGGCTGGTTTGCTCCAGGGAGCGCAAACTGACGCCTTCGCGCAGTTTCAGGACCCGGTCCAGGTGCTCGATCCACAACGTGTCCATCGCCTGGATGATGATGTCCTTGAACACCTTGGTCGCGATGCCCGGGGTGATCGTCTCGACCTTTTTGGCGATCATGTCAGACACCATCGCGTTGACCTTCTCGTTCGCGCTGACGATCGTCAAATTCTCGAAATCGCCCGGCTCGGTAGTGCCCGCGCCCAAAAGCCCCTCGTTCAGGGCCTGCGAAAGGTAGATGTGGTTGACCAGGTTTTGGTTCTTCGCGTCGCGGTATTTGTCCATCAGGGCGTTGACCAGCTGGCGCTGCATCCGCAGGATGATGCCGGAAAGGTCTTTGGCCAAAAGCACCTTGTCGCGCTGCTTGTAGACCAGTTCGCGCTGGCTGGACAGCACGTGGTCGTAGTCGATGAGGTTCTTCCGGACGTCGAAGTTGATCGACTCGACTTTCTTTTGGGTCCGATCCAGCGTGCGCGAGAACAGCTTCCCGTCGAAATAGTCGTCGCCCAGCTTGATGATGAGCTTGTTGATCCGATCCTGCGCGAAGCGCTTGAACAGGCTGTCGCCCAGGCTGATGAAGAAGCAGCTTTCGCCCGGGTCGCCCTGCCGGCCCGAGCGGCCGCGCAATTGGTTGTCGATCCGCCGGGACTCGTGGCGCTCGGTGCCAAGCACGTACAGCCCGCCCAAATCCGTCACGCCCTCGCCCAGCCGGATGTCGGTCCCCCGGCCCGCCATGTTGGTGGAGATCGTCACGGCGAACTTTTGGCCCGCCTTGCTGATGATGTCCGCTTCCCGGGCGTGGTTCTTGGCGTTGAGCACCTCGTGCCTGACGTTGGCCTCGTTCAGCATCTTGTGCAGCAGCTCGGAGTCTTCCACGCTCGCGGTGCCCACGAGGATCGGCTGGCCCGTCGCGTGCCGCTTGACGATTTCCTTGACTACGACCTGCCATTTGAGCTTCTGGTTGCCGAAGATGTGGTCGGGGTGGTCGGTGCGGATCATCGGTTTGTTGGTCGGCACGGGCACGACGACCAGGTTGTAGATTTTCAAGAACTCCTCGGCCTCGGTGATCGCGGTCCCCGACACCGCCGCCAGCTTTTTGTACAGCCGGAAGAACGATTGGTACGTGATCGTCGCCACGATCACGTTCTCGGGCTCGATCTCCACGCGCTCCTTCGCCTGGACGGCCTGGTGCAGCCCGCTGTTGTAGCTGCGGCCCTCCAGCACGCGGCCCGTGAAGTGGTCCACGATGAGGATTTTGTTGTCGCGGACGATGTATTCCTTCCCGTTCTCGAAAATCTTGTTCGCGATCAGGGCGTTGTTGATCTTATGGAACAGATCCGAGTTCTCGACGTTGAACAGGTTGTCGACCTTGAAAAAGCGCTCGGCCTTCTTCATGCCGCTGACCGTCAGCGACGGCGATCGCGACTCCTCGTCGACCTTGTAGTCGGACTCGGACAGCGAGTTGACGAATTTGTCCGCGGCGAAATACAGCGTGAAATCCTTTTTCGGCTGCCCCGAGATGATGAGCGGCGTGCGCGCCTCGTCGATCAGCACCGAGTCGCCCTCGTCGACGATCGCGTAGTGCAGGCCGCGGATTTTCTTGTCCTCGTAGTTGGCGACCATGTTGTCGCGCAGATAGTCGAACCCGAGCTCGGAGTTGGTCGTGTACGTCACGTCGCACGCGAACGCCTCCTTCTTCTTGATCGGCGCCAGGTTGGCGACGTTGCAGCCCACGGTCAGACCCAGGCGCGCGAAAATCCGCGACGCGATCGCCGCGTCGCGCTGCGCCAGGTACTCGTTTACGGTCACGATGTGCACGCCCTGCTTTTCCAAGGCGTTGACGTACGCGGCCAAAAACAGCGTCAGCGTCTTCCCCTCGCCCGTCAGCATTTCCGCGAAATCGCCCTGGTAGACGATGTACGCGCCGATGAGCTGCACGAGGTACGCGAACTGCTTGATTTCGCGGTAAACCGCCTCGCGCACGGTCGCCAACGCCGCGACGACGACGTCGTCCAGGGTCTTTCCCGCGGCGAGTTCGCTTAGGAAAAAGTCCGTTTTGGCCTTCAGTTGCTCGTCGGTCAGCGCCCGGTATTCGTCCTTGAGGTCGTCCACGTCGTAAGCGACGCGCTCGGCGCGCTTCAAAATCCGGTTTTTCGGGGAAATCAGGCGTAAATACTTATTTAACATCGTGTGCGTGGCTTGGGTGAAATCACCAACAATTTTAACAAAAAACGCGGGGGGTTCCTAATTTAATTCCCGCCCCAGTCGATTTCGGAAACCTTTTTGGGCGACGGGTTGCGCTCGACGCTTTTGATCTTCCCGTCGTGAACCCGGATGACGCACGTCGCCAGCTCGGCGATGAGCGGGTTGTGGGTGACCAGGATGATGGTCGTGCCGTATTCCTTGTTGACTTTGACGAACTGGTCCAGGACGACCTGGGTCATCGTCTCGTCCAGCGCGCCGGTGGGTTCGTCGCCGAAGATGATTTTGGGGTTTTTCGCGATGGCGCGCAGGATCGAGACGCGCTGCTGCTGCCCGCCCGAAAGCTCGGAAGGCAACCGGTCCCTGAACCTGTGCATCCCCGTGCTCCTGAGCAATTCGTCGATGTCCAGGCGCTTGGCCGGGTCGGGTTGCAAAAAGGCGCCGATCTCGATGTTTTCGCGCACGGTCAGGTTGGGCAATAGGCCGTATTGCTGGAAAATGTAGCCGACGTTCGCCCTCCGGAACTCGGTCAGCTGGGTGTTGTTCAGGTTGATGAGGTCCGTGTTCGCGACGATCGTGCGTCCCGAAGTGGCCCGATCCATCCCCGATATGATGTTCAGAAGCGTGGTCTTCCCCGAACCCGACGGGCCCAGGATCACGGTGAGCTCGCCCGGCCTCAGGCGCAAATCGATGCCGTTGAGCACCTTGGACGTCATCACGCCGTTGCTGTAATACTTGCACACGCCGCGCAGGTCGATGACGTATTCGGTCTCAACGAACGGGAACGTTTTGGTCTTGGGATCCTTTTTGACCTTGGCCTTGGGCCTGTTCAGCGCCTCGACCGCCTTGACGTCCAGCCTGCGCAACGCGCTCTCGTGCCTGTTCCTCAGGTCTTTGACGCGTTTGGCGAATCTCGCCAAATTGGCGTTCGGGCCGAAGAGCTCGCCGATCTTTTCGGTCGCGTAGGCCGCGCGCAGTTTGTCCGTGTCCTTGGCCCGGTGGGCTTCCGCGCGCTGGAACCTCGCCTGGATTTTGGGGTCGATCCCGTCCACGTTCTTCCAAATCGACGCGGAGACGAGTTCGGCGAAGTGCGCGTTGACGCTTTCGATCTGCCCGTCCAAGAACGCCAAGGCCTCGGCTTCGGATTCGGGCGGCCTTTGGTCGGGAATCGGGACCGTGGCGGCTTGGGGTTGGGCCGCGATCAGTCGCGAGGCGGCTGCGGCGGCCTCCAAAAACGGTTTGCACTCCAGCCGCAAAAAGGCTTTGGCCGCGTCGGTGAGGTACCAAACGTCCGGGCCCACGCGCGAGACGAAGGGTCGGGGGACGGTTTTGGGGTTCGCGGTCTTCGCGATCAGCTCGGAAAAAAGCGCCTCGGCCGCCGCGCACGCGGCCTCGGCCTGGCCAACCACCTGTTTGTCGGCCCCGGGACGCCGGACGGCAACCATCGCCGCGGCGATTTCGTCCCGCTTGATCCCGACCTGGGTTTTGACGGCCTCGGAGAACGACGCGAACGATTTGGTCGCGCCGGCGTCCGTTTTGGCGCCGGGGCGGCCGAAGGCGGCCGCGAAATGCTCAAGGTGCTGTTCGAATGTCACGATCGTTCTCCTTTCCCGTTAAAAGCTTTTCATTTCCTCGGCCAGCTTGAGCTTGCGCAGGATCACCCAGTTGATCGCCAGGGTGAGCGTGAAAAAGCCCGTCAGCGCCAAGAACGACAAAACGCCGACGATCGGCGACAGCGCCGCGAGCAGCACGATGTTGGACGCGCCCATGATGAGGGCGTTGTATTGCCCAAGCAGCACCAGGGTGGCGGGGATCGCGAGCACGAGCCCGACGATGAACACCGGCACGTAGATCGAGAAGAAGCTGCTTAGGATCTCGCCGTTGGTGAACCCCAACGCCTTCAGCCTGATCCCGATCTTGCGCAGCTCGTCGATCAGCATGTTCGAGATCAGCACGACGATGAGCAGGACGATCGGCACGATGATGCCCAAGACGACGTTTTGGATCACCATCGTCGTCGAGGCGATCGTGCCGAACAGTTGGGCGCTGGAACCCACGCTGGACACGTAATTGACCATCGAGTTGAACGGCAGGTTCGCGTAAATCTGGTTGAGTTCCTGGACGTATTGCGTCGCCAGCGCCGCGGACAGCTGCTGGTTTTGCCTTCCCAGGGCGATTTGCAGCCTTTCGTAGTTGCGCGGCGAAAGCGCCCGGTTGTCGATCGTGTTTTTTACCACGTCCTGGATGATCGCGTTGTCGGGGCTGAAGCTGTTGGTGCCGGGGTAAAGTCCCGAGGCGCTGAAAAGCGGCAGCGACACGCTTAGGTTGTCGATGTCCGTCGCGTAATACCCGTTGAACGGCAGGTTGCGGCGGGTTTCCTCGGCGTCGAAGCCGAGGATCCGGTTCGCTTGCGCGTAACTGGTGAACAAGGCGTGGTCCTTGGCCGAGTCGCAGACGCCAACGATTCGGAACGTCGCCTTGGCGCTGGTCGGCTCGCCGTTGATCTTGCGCGTTATCCTGTCGTACAGGTTGTTGACGTTCAGCGTCCACAGCGACCCGACCGAAAGCCCGTATTTGGCGGCGGTGTACAGGTTGACGACGAGCGGGGCCGGGGCGTTCGGGTCGGTCGGGTCGAACAGCCTATGGTTGATCGTCTGGCCGCTTTCGTCCCTCAGGATTGGGCCAAGGTAGTCTTGCGGGATCGCGCCGTCCTGGGGAATCCAGTCCTTGATCCCCTGGATCCGCAGTTCGTTGGACGCGTCGTCCGTCGCGTCGATCCTCGTGTACGCGAATTTGGGCGAGCTTTGCCCGTTCCTGTAGGTCTGCGGGTCGCCGATCGTCGCGGCGTCAAGGCCGATCACGTTGTAAGCGACGCTGTAGTTGTGCACTTGCGCGCCCTGCCCGTCCAGCAACCCGCTGGCTTCCATCCGCTCGAATTCCTGGTCGAGGAAAGTTAGGTATTCGGGCTTGAATATTCCCGCGAGCAGCAATTCGGCGGGATTGGTGTTGACCGCGTTTTTCTGGTTGATCGAGAAGACCTCGGACCGGGTCTGGGGATCCACGCTGACGTTGATGTACCTGGCGGACTGGTCGGCGAACGCGGGATCGGCGAACGTCGCGCCCAGAATCCTTTGGAACGCGTCGTTGGACGCGGACAGCTGGTTTATGGGCATCAGCGTCGCGCTCAGCGACCAAGGGTTGACCATGCCAAGCAGATCGTAGTCCAGCGTGATTTTGGACTGCACCATGTTCTCCAGGTAGGTGATGTTCGTTTGCTGGGACGTAATGTCGCTGGTGGAAATCACGTGGACGTTGTCCCAGCCGAATTTTTGGGCCTTTGGGTTCTTGCTGCCCCAATTGTAGACCGACGCGCTTTGGTTGGCCATGTAAAACGAGTCGTGAACGCCCAGGTCCGCCGCGGGGATCTCGTCCGTCCGGCCCAGCGAGTAGATCGGCTGGTACTTGATCATCCCGCTTTGGCGCGTCGGGGTCGACAGGTCGACCGCGTACTGGTAGTGCTGGGTGTTCTGGGTGTTGGCCTGGCTTCTCTCGAACAGGCCGTTGACCGACCAGCTGAAGTTGAACACGACCATGATCGCTGCCGAAAGCACGGACAGGATGACGAGTTTCCAGAAGGCGTTGAACGCCAGCGCGGCGCGGAACTTGGTGATCACCCCGAACTTGCCGAACGGCTTTTTCATCAAAAGCGAGAATTTCGAGATTTTGTAGTCCGAGTCGTTTTTCAGGCTTTGGACGACGTTTTTGCGCAGCGCGATCCAGCCGATCAATAGCGTCACGGCGACGAACAGCAGGATCGGCAGGATCAGCGTGATGGCGAACGCGACGAAATTGAACGCGGTCGTGGCGACGGGGATGAACCAATACCCCGAAAAGATCCGCAGCGCGACCTCCTGCAGCGACATGCCAAGGACGTAGCCGCACGCGCCGCCCACGAACGCGGGGATGACGCTGAACGGCAGCAGGCTCAAAATGATTTTCCACTTCGGGTACCCGTTGGACTGCAAGACGGCCAGGCTGAACTTGTTCTTGGACACGTAACTCTTGATCACCAAGGCGGAAACGAACAGCGCCAGGCCGACGATGACCGCGATGAGCATCGTGGAGACCGCCGAGATCGTGCGCACCATCGTGCGCACGAACGAGGTCCGCGCGGCGTTCAGGTTCAGGTAGTTGGACGCGTCGTCGGAGAAGTACGCCGCCTTCAGCGGCGACGGCCACGCCATGTTCTGGTCGCACCAGGCGTTGATCTCGTCCAAGGTCGCGCGCTGCTGCTGCCGGTCCGTAGAATTGAACTTGCCCACCAAGTATTTTTCCACCGGGCTGGTCAGGTTCGCGCCGTAAACGGACTCGTACCCGGGGGCGTTGACGAAGTAAAGGTATTCGTTCTGGGTGTTGGGGACCAGCGAGTTGACGTTGAAAATCGGGTACATGAAGTCCGGGGTCAGCCCGACGCCCTTGATCAAAAACTCGGTGTTGGCGATCCTGATTTTGTATTTTGCGTCCAGGCCCGAAAGCCAAGTCTGGTATTCCTCGAGGCTGGCGCTCTGCTTTTGGGCCAAAACGTCCAAATCCCCGTAAACGGACTTGGTTTGGGCCAGGTGCTTCCAGTTTCCCGGGGACACGATCGCCTCGAAAATCGAAAGGTCCTGGATCGAGACCGAATTGCCAAGCGCCCCCCACCTGACGTTGAACCTGAACCCTTGGTCGGAGAACTCGGCCCCGGGGGCGAACATCTCGTAAACGGTCCGTTGGTCCGCGGGATTCGCGATTTTCCCGCCCGCGTCGGCCGCGGCGCGCAAAGCGGCTTGGATCGTTGGGTAGCTTGCGGCGTTCGTCGCCAACCTACCGTAAAGATCGGCCACGTCCGCGGCGTTAAGCCCAAGCGCGGCCGGATCCGCCAAAACCGTCGCGTCCTGCGCGGCCTGGAACGTTTGCGCGATCGACGCGTACGTCGCGAAGCGCGGCGCGATCGACGGGCTGATCGGGTTGCCGGACTCGAGCACCAGCCGATCGATCCGGTCCCCGGGATCGGTCTTGACCACCTTGATCAGCGATTGGCTGTCCGTGAATTCGATCGATTCGTACTCGCGGTAATCCAGGTTGAGCTCTTTAAGCTTGCTTTTGACGCTGATCGCCTCGTCGGATTCCAGCAAGGCGATGAATTCGTTGTGCGCCGCGCGCAGCCGGTCCGCGACGTAATCGTTCGTCGTGGGGAACGTCTGCGCGTCGTAACCCGACCACGACATCGGAACGCCCGTGGCGTAAACGCCGTATTTGTCGGGTTCGACGCCCAGCGCCAGGTGCACGAGCGCGGCTTGCTGCGCGACCGCCGACAGCCTCATGGTCACGGGGTCGTTGGCCGCCACCGACGAGCTGCCCGTGATCTCCGCGCCGCCGGCGTCGAACGCCTGGAAATCCGCGTTGCCGTAGTCGTAGTTTTCGTTGACGACGAAGTCGTCCAAATTGCCTTTCTGGACCAACGACTCGTAAGAATTGTTCAGGTTGCTCGCGGTGTTGTCCAACACGGCGAATATCCCCAGCGAGAAAAACATCAAGAAAAATAGGCTGATCAGCGCCGTTTTCGTGTTGGAGAAAGATCTGAATACGTTCTTAAAGAGGTTGTTCAATACGAAAGGACCTTTGTTGGATCGTAAGCAACATAATATTTTACTCTACGCAAACGCAAAAGCGCCAAAAATAAGCGGGTTGGGCGCCTATCGGCCGTGCGGTTATCCGTTCGCGCGCGGCGCGAACAGTTCGGCGATCGCGATTCGCGCGTTCGCGCGCGCGACGCTTAAGAGCGTCACGTCGTATTCGGCTTGCTTGGCCAGGTTCCTGTCGAAATCCGCCACGCTTTCGGAAGCGCGCAGGCCGCTGTCCATGAACGTGGCGGGAACCGTGACGAGCAAGTACGCGCAGGCGGGCCCGTTGTGCAAATCGAACAGGGCCTGGGTCTTGAGCGGGTCGAAGAAAACGCTGTTGAGCGTTTGCGCGTTGAAATCGAACCTTTCGTTCTCGTTTACGGCGTAAACGCGGAAATTCGCCTCGGCCGCGGCCAAAACCAGCTCGGATCCGTTGGCCGACAGCCGCCGGGGCAAATCGGCCGCCGCTGGGCGGCGCGCCAGGTAGAACGGCCGCGGGTCCAACGACGGCAGGCGGATCGCCAAGACCTTCTTGGTCCCGAAAAGCGCGTCCCGCGCGTTTTTGGCCTTGGAGACGAAATCGATCACGCAATATTCCAAGACCAACCCGCCGTCGTTGAATCCGATCCGGTACAGCCGGGATTTGGAACCGTAAGAAAATCCCGCGGGAACGTTGGCGCAAACCAACGTCTCGGCGGGAATCTGTTCGGCGGGGTCGTCGGAGGCGGCGATCGACGCGACGGCGGGGTCCGAAGCCATCTTGGCCAGCAATTCGGGTTCATGGTCGATCGCGTTGAACGCCTTCAGGCGCTTGGAACGCATCAACCCGGCGGCAAGGGAGACGCAACAGACGGCGGCCACCAAGAAAACGCACACGCCCCAAAGGGCGTAGTACGCGGTCGGGTCGGGTCGGCCCGCCAAAAACATTTGGTTCAGGACGATGCCGATTATTATGAGCGCGGAGACGACCGACATGAACCTGCCGATCCGCCTCATCCGCTTCGGATCCAGCAGAACCGAATCCAGGCGCGCGGAAAGGGGCTTCTTTGGTTTTGGGTCCATCGCCTACGCTTTTTGCGGCTTGGTCGGCGGCGCCGGAGGGGTAGGGGGCGTCGGGCGCAACTGGTTTTTGATCGCCTCGACCGCCGGCGGCAGCTTGAGCTCGCTGTGGATGTAGTCGATGTCCTTCTTGACGATCGTTTCCTGCAACAGCAACGCCTCGACGATCAATTCGTGCTCCTTGCGGTTTCCCAGGATGATCTTCTTGGCGATCTCGTATTGCTCGTTCATGATCTCGGTCACCGCGTTGTCGATTTCCTCCGCGGTCTTGTCCGAATACAGCTTGGCGCTTGGGTTCACCACGCCCTCGCTAGGGATGAACTGCACCATTCCCAGGCGGCTCATGCCCAATTGGGTGACCATGGCGCGCACGATGTTGGTCGCCTTGTAAAAGTCGTTGGAGGCCCCGGTCGTTATGCTGGCGGATCCGAAAACGATTTCTTCCGCGGCGCGGCCGCCCAAGGCGGACGCGACCATGTTGAGCAAATCGGATTTGCGCTTCATCAGCATCTCGTGCTCGCGCGGCGTGGACAGCGTGTTGCCGCCGGCCTGCCCGGGGGGGATGATCGTGATCTTTTGGACTTCGTCCGTGCCCTCCAGGTGCAACCCCACCAAGGCGTGCCCCGCCTCGTGGTAAGCGGTCAGCTTGCGGTCGAACTCGCTCATCACCCGGGATTTTTTGGCCGGTCCGGCCAACACGCGGTCGATCGCTTCGTCCAAATCGTCCAGCGTTATGGCGTTGCGCTTGTTGCGCACGGCCAGAAGCGTCGCTTCGTTGAGCACGTTTTCCAGTTGGGCGCCCGAGAACCCGGGGGTCCTTCTGGCGATGTCGCCCAGGTTGACCTTGGAGGACAGGTTTTTGTTCGCGGCGTGGATTTTCAGGATCGCCTCGCGTTCCTTCACGTCGGGCAGGTTGACCTGGATGTGCCGGTCGAACCGTCCCGGGCGCAGCAACGCGTCGTCCAGCACGTCGAGCCGGTTGGTCGCGGCCATCACCACGATGCCGGTCCGGTTGTTGAAGCCGTCCATTTCCGCCAACAATTGGTTCAGGGTCTGTTCGGCAACGGAATAGTTGGAAACGTCCAGCTTGCCCCGTTTCGATCCGACCGAGTCGATTTCGTCGATAAAGACTATGCAAGGCGAAGCCTTCTTGGCTTTCGCGAACAGGTCGCGGACCCGCTTGGCGCCAACGCCCACGAGCATGTCCTCGAACGCGGAACCGGTCACTTGGAAGAACGGCACGTCCGCCTCCCCGGCCACCGCTTTGGCCAGCAAGGTCTTACCCGTTCCCGGGGGCCCATAAAGGATGACGCCGCGCGGGGCGCGCGCGCCCATCTGGGCGTAGCGGTCCGGATGCTTCAGGTAGTCGACGATCTCGATCAATTCGTTCTTTTCTTCCTCGATGCCGGCCACGTCGGTGAACTTGATCCCGGATTTGGCCAGTTTGGCCTGCGAGCGGCCGATCGTGAAGACGCTGTCTGCGCCTTCGCCCTCGCCGCCCAGCCCGCCCATGCCGCGGCGGAACGAACGGAAGATGAAGTAGATGATCAGTCCGTAGAACAGCAACGGCAACAGGGTGACGATGACGCTAAGGACGTTTTGCGAGGTTTGGTCGGAATACTGCATCGTGCCGATCCCGAACACGTTCGGATAGGTGGCCAGCAAGTTGGCGGTGATGTCCGTCGCGGTGCCGTCGGTACCGATTATCGAGGCGGTATGGTTCAGTTTGTTGATTTCGAAGTTGGCAAAGTGGAACTGTTGCCCGTCAAGCCCGGCCCCGCCGCTGAACGACGAAGCGGTCCCTTGGATCAGCACGGTGCCAAGCCCTTCCAGGTTCATGGACACGTAAAGCTTGGAATCGCTGATGTACTGCGTGGCGAAGGTCGACGTGCTTTGCACCAGGCGGCCGGCGGGGTCCCCCACAAAATTGTCGTTCACCAACTTGGCGCGCAGTTGGTTGCTGTTGAAAGAGAAACTCTCAACGGCGTAAACCCGCGTTCTCGGCAAGGCGAAAAACACAATCAAGCCGACAATCAGCCCGATCACGATCGTCCAGATGATTAAACGAATGATTAGGCTGCGTCGCTTCGCCGGCTCCATTTTGTTTTCGGTAATCTTGCTGCCGTCGAGATTACTCGTTGATTTTGTTCCCATTTATCTAAATTTGCCTTTTATCTATAAAAAGCGCGGACGCGTTTCAAAGAAATTAATGATAGTCTAAATATTCTATATTATTTTTTCTTTTTTTGATAAACGGTGCTCTTCAAAGTGCCCACGTACGGCAAATTGCGGAAAATCCCTTGGTAATCCAGGCCGAAGCCGATCAGGAATTTGTCGGGCAACGTGAAGCATTTGTAGTCGATTTTCACCTTCGCCTTGCGTTTCGCGGGCTTGTCCACGAAAGCGACCAAATGGATCGATTTGGCGCCGCGCATCTTCAGCATGTCGATCACCAGGGAAATAGTGTTGCCCGTGTCCACGATGTCCTCGACGAGCAGCACGTGCTTCCCTTTCACGTCTTCTGACATGTCCATGACGATTTTGGGCGCGCTGGTGGCGGCGATTTCCCCATGGAACGATGAAACGGTCATGAAGTCCAGGGTCATGTCCGGCTTTACCTTGTCGATCAGCTTCCCGATGAAGGGGATGCACCCCTTCAGGATTCCCAACATGATGAATTTCTTGCCTTTGAATTTCTTGTTGATCCAATCAGCGGCCTTTTTGCATCCGATTTCAACTTTTTCGGCGGGAATCAGCAATTCGTCAACGCGGGGGTCGATCGCAATCTCGGATTTCGTCTTCGCTTTAGATTTTGTTTTCGGGCCGGATTTTTTGACCATGGGTTCCTTTAACCTCTTGTTTGGGCGAGAAGCGCGATCGCCTGGCAGGCGATTTCGTTTCTCGCTTCTTCATAATGTTTACTTTTAATGTTAACATTTTTTGAACCCAAAATGGTTTGCAAATTCAACAAAATCCCGTCCCGGATCGGGGCGATCCTGACGTGTTCGCAAAAAACGATCAGATCGACGTTGCGGATTTCGTAATCCGCCGATCTGACCTTGGCGACGATCTCGCGCAGAATGATTGCTGAATCCATTCCCTTGTTTTTGGGATCCCTGTCCGAAAAATACATCCCGATGTCGCCAAGCCCCGCCGCGCCGAGCAACGCGTCGGCTACGGCGTGGAAGACGGCGTCGCCGTCGGAATGGGCGACCAAAGCGAAATCGCACGGGACGCTCACGCCCCCGATTTTGATTTCGCCGTTTTTTTTGGACGTCAAAAAGTGGTTATCGTAACCGATGCCGATGCGAAACGCCACAAAAACTTAAATCAGTTTGTTCTCGACTAAGACTTTTTGGATCGTTTCCATCGCGGCGTCTTCGTCTTCGCCGTTGATGATGATTTCCACTTCGTCGTTTTGTTTCACCGCAAGCGACAAAAGATTGATGATCGACTTCACGTTCCCGATCGCCCCGGCTGAATTCTTGATTTCGATCGAAGATTTGAACTGGCCCGCCGCCTTAACGAGCAGGTTCGCCGGGCGCGCGTGCAGCCCGACGGGGTCTTGGATGGTTACTTTTAGCGATTTCATAAAATCCTTGTCAAGCGTTTTTCTAAATTTCTAAGCATTAAAATAATTTTACAATAATAAGCTTATGCGGCGGAACTTAAAGTGGGGGCGGTTTTTTGGGTCGGTTTTCGTTCGATCGAAAACGGTTTCGACGTCCTTGGGTTAATGGTTTTTCGCGATTGAACTGCAGGGCAAACATCGCGACAATAGCAGACAACGAATCCCGACACGGTGTTATAAAAAAATTATCAATCAACATTGTAATATTCGAGCGGTGCGTAGCGACTGCGATTTAAAGATAATTTTTTATTTAAGGGTAATTTTCAAAACCGTAGTGCTAACAGTTTGCCAGCATTATCGATACTCAAATGGTAATTTCCAACAACTCGTTTTCCTTGAGTTCGGAAGGACTGACGGATTGGTTGATGCCGCCGGAGAAATCGGTGGTCGTGTCAGTGTGTTTCGTCTGTGGGTTATACTTGGTTGGTTTGGTGGGCATTGATAGCTCCGCGCCGGAGTCATGAGCGGTTTGCCTTATGTGCGGTTGCTTGCCTTTTCGCGTTCGCCGGCGAGAATCCTTTCGAACTCTGCTTGCCTTCTTTGGTTTTGCCTATAGAGAACCTTTCTCCACAAAGGCAGAACCAATATCGAAAACGCCATGTAAAACGCCATTATCATCATTAATCATCATTCTCGAGGCACAAGAACAAAAAACACATAAAGAAAAGCGCTCACGACTCAATTGGTTCATAGAAAGATATCGAAAATCGGTGTTTTGAAATCTTCGAATCTACACTCTTCTTTTGAAGAAACTTGGGAAGTTCGCCGCGCTTGTTTGTCTTGCATAATTGTCCGTGGTGCCGACTTTGCTTTGGTATCCGTCCAACAGGTGG
>CAZPGT010000014.1:0-12463 GCA_964586345.1 uncultured Mycoplasmatales bacterium
TTCTGTCGGATTGGTTCAACGCGACGTCTTGCCAGAAACCAGAAAACTCGTTGGCGTCGACCAAGCCGGAGGCGTCAATGAACTTGTCGGTCGGCAAAGTGGCGCTCGTCGTGCTCTCCCCTTCGGTGACGTCGAATTTGCTGCCTTCGCCCAACTTGATTCGCGGAACGACGTCGATCAAGTCCTTTTGCGGCTCGAACACGCTGTTGACGGTCGCGTCGAACGTGAAGTCGGTTATGTTCAAGTGCAACGAATACGTTTTCGCGCCTTCGGTCGCGGTGAACACTTCCAAAGCCTCGGTGGCGCTTTGCGCCGCGTAATAAACCGGGTGTCCTTGCGCGATCGACGGTTGGGTCGTAAAGGACGTCGGAACGGATTCGGCGTTGCTTGAGACGTTGGATTTGATCCAATCAAGAATCTTCGATGTTTTGGTTTCTTCGCCTTCCGCCTTGACCAAATCCGATTTAAGGTAGTCCTCGTTTTCCAGGTTGTTGGAGACCATCACCTGGTTCCACCATTGCCGGTCGACGTTGTCGGTCGATTCGACCTGGGTTTTGTACGCGTCGATTATGCTTTTGGCGGAAGTCTCGAGCGCCGTCGCGTTTTTGATTATCTGCGAGAAATATTCGGGGAAGAACCTAAACAGCGAATTCGGAAGCTCGATCGTACCCTTTTTGAAGTACGCGGTGAAGTCGAACATTCCGAGCACGCTGAGTTCGATGCGCGCTTTTTTCGGATCGTTTTCCGCGACGGCCACGGATGGTTCGTCGGGGAGCGCGTTCGTCAAAATCGGCATCCCGGTCTGTTCGTCGTAAGTGACGGTCAAATAATCCGAAGGCAAGAACAGCTTGTACGTCAAAATGCCGTCCTTGAACGTCCAAACCGGGTCGGTTTGTCCGATGTCGAAGTATTTGCTTCCCCAAACCGAATGCGAACCGTTGTTTTCGGCCGTCGTTTGCGCTATGCTGGTCGTTTTCGTTTTCAGCGCCGTTACCATCGCGGCGACGTCCGCGTGGGGCAAAAGATTGTTCAAAAGAGAATTCTCTGGTAGCGTGAATTCGGCCAAACCCTTTTCAAGCGTCGAAATCAATTCGTTGACGAACGTTTCCGTGTTCACGATGTCCGCGGGTCGGCTCGCGACCGCGACGGGGGTGATCGTCGGAACCTCTGGGATTTGGCCGAAATACCCGGCGTTGCCCGACGCGGTTCCCGTGCCATAGGACGGCAACTTGTCCCGCTTCAGCGCCTCGGTGTAGGTGGAAAGGAGTTTTTTCGCCTTCTCGTTGTCGCGGTTGAGCAACTTGGCGGCGTCCTCGAATTCGGATTTCTGCGTCCCGGGGTTGGTGTTGCCGCCGCCGTTGTTGCCGCCGTTGTTGCCTCCGCCCGGATTGTTAGTGCCGCCGCCCGGCTGGTTTTGGGTTTGGGTCTCTTCGGAACAGCTGAGCGGTATCATGGCCCCCGCCAGCAAAACCGAAGCGAAACCCAACGAAGCGATCAATGACTTGGCCACCGATCTCTTTTTGCGTTTTTCCATGATTTTGCTTTTTTAATCTCGATTAAATAAACTAGAGTTATTTATTTAGGTAAGTCTTAAACGTGGGGTATGTGAAAAAATCACCAACATCGCGAAAATGCGATGTTGGCGTGATTTTACGTCCTAAAAAAAAAAAAAAACTGGGAGATTTTTCGCGAATCGGGATGAAAAATTCGAAATCCCCGGCCGAAATCGGCGCGGACGATCTATCCGTCCCGGGACCGCTTTTTCAAAATCCCCACGAAAGGCAGGTTGCGCCAGCGCTGCCTGAAATCCATCCCGAAGCCGACGGCCCATCCGTCGGGCAGCTCCAAGGGCGAAAACGTTTCCGCGCCCAAACCAGAAAGCGGGGCGGACTTTCTGAAGAACAGGGTGGCTACCAGGATCGATTTGGCCTTTCCCGCCTTCAGCTCGGCGATCAAGCTGCGCAGCGTCCCGCAACCGTCCGCGACGTCGTCGATCACGATGGCGTTTTTGCCTTCCACGCCGAACCCAAGGCCCGAAAAACGCGGCGCGCGCCGCCTTTTCGTCCCGGAAGGGTATGACGAGACCGAAACGAATTCCCATTCGATCTCGCCTTTGAGCAAAGGCATCAGGTGCCCCGCGAACGGCAACGCGCCCTTCAGCGCGACGATCGCCACGTACCTTTCGCCCGGATCGATCCGCGCGTTGATCCAGTCCGCGACGGACTTGATTCCCGAGGCGATCGCCTCGGGGCCGTGCGCGATCGACTCGATGGCGCCAAGGGCGTTAGGTTCGCCTTTTCGCATCGCGCTCCCATTCCTTTATCGCGTTCCCGATAATCTTTTTCGCGAAGCGGACGTGGTACTCTGGCCGCGTCAGCCGCGCGATTTCGTCCGGAGCGACGGCGCACCCGAGCCGTTCCCCGATCTCCTTGGCCAAGGAAGCCGCGTCGCGCCCTTTGCCGATCGCCGCGCGGACGGCGTCGTACGCGCGCATCCTTTGCACGCCGCGGCGCCCCACGAGATGAAGCATGATCGTCTGCGCGTAGATCCCGGGGGTGGCTGCTTCCAGGTTCGCCCTCATCCTGCCTTCGTCGACCCATAGGCCCGAAAGCGTCTCGCCGAAACGGCGGAAAATCGAAACGACGAGGCCGAGAAGATCCTCGTTCAGGATCCGCTCGGCCGACGAATGCGAGATGTCGCGCTCGTTCCACAGCGCGACGTTCTCGTACGCCGCGTTCCCAAGCGCCCGGGCGACCCGCGCCAGCCCGCAGACGTTCTCGCACCCGATCGGGTTTTTCTTCTGGGGCATGGCGGACGATCCCCTTTGGTTTTTCGCGAAACCCTCGCGGACCTCGCCGATCTCCTGGATCGCCAGCAACCTGATCTCGTTCGCGCATCCCCAGACGGCGGTCGCCAAGGCGACGAGCGAATGGAAATAAAGCGCGTGGCGCTCCCGGGGCAGCACCTGGGTGGAGACGGGCGGCACGCCCAGCCCCAGCTCCGCGCACACCTCGCGCTCGAACCCCAGCCCGTCGAAGTGCGCGTGCGTCCCCGTCGCCCCGCTGATCTTGCCCGATTCCACGAGCCGCCTCGCCCGCATGAAATTCTGGCGGCACGTCATCAGCCGGTCGTACCACCCGATCAGTTTCATCCCGAACGTCGTCGGTTCGGCGGCTTGCCCGTGCGTCCGCGCCAGCATCACGGTGCCCGCGTGCTCGAGCGCCATCCTTTTGACCGTCGAAACCAACCCGTCGACCGCCTCGGCCACGATCCGGTTCGCTTCCAGGTAATACAGCCCGTTAGCGGTGTCCACCACGTCCGTTGACGTCAGGCCGTGGTGGATCCATTTCTTGGCGGGCGACGCGATCGATTCGTCCAGCGCCAGCAAAAACGCGAACACGTCGTGTTTGGTCTGGGACTCCAGACGCGCGACGGCCTTCGGGTCGCACCCGATCCGCGCCTCCAGCTCCCTCAGCTCGGGATCGGAAACCACCCCGCGCCTGTTCCACGCGCGCAAAACCGCAAGCTCGACCCGGATCCACCGATCCAACTTGGCGCGCTCTTGGCACAAGTCCGCGATTTCCTTGACCTCGTAACGCCTTACCATTCCCATCCACCCGCGAAAACCGTTTCGTCCCGCTCGGGCCCGACCGACACGCACGCGATCCTCGCGCCCAGAAAGCCCGAGACGAAACGCAGATACCTCCGGCACTCCTTGGGCAGATCCGCGAAGGCCCTGGCCTTTCTGACCGAAGCGTCTCAGCCGCGGAACGTTTCGTAGACGGGCACGCACCGGGCGTAATCGGCCGCGCTGGCGGGCACGCGGACGATCGTTTCGTTCCCGAGCCGGTACGCCACGCACGCCTTGATCTCGCCAAGGCCGGTCAACGCGTCCACGAGGGTGATCGCGATCGCGTCGCACCCGGCCAGCCCCAACACGTGCCTCAGCGCCACCAAATCGATCCACCCGATCCGCCTGGGGCGCTTGGTCACCGTGCCGTACTCGTTGCCCGCGATCCTGATCCGTTCCGCGACGTCGCCAAACAGTTCGGTCGGCAGTGGGCCCGACCCGACCCTGGAAACGTACGCCTTGACGGCCGCCAGCGTCCTGCCGATCCGCCCAAGTCCCACGCCCGATCCCGAATAAGCGCCCGCCAGCGGGTTGGACGAGGTCACGTACGGATACGTCCCGAAATCCAGATCCAGCATCCCGCCCTGGGCGCCCTCGAACAGGATCGTTTCGTTTCTGGCGCACGCGTCGGCCAGGACGGATTGCAGGTCCGCGACGTGTTTTTTGATCCTTTTGCCCAACGCGAAGTGTTCGCGCGCGAGCGCTTCCGCGTCGAAGGCGGGCCGCTTAGACCCCCGAAACGAAAAGGTTTTGGCCCTTAGCGCCACCCCGATCTTGGCCTTCAGCGCCGCGTAATCGCTCAGGTCGCACACCCTGATCCCGATGCGCGCGGCCTTGTCCGCGTAGCATGGGCCGATCCCGCGCCGGGTCGTGCCGATCAAACCCGCGCCTTTGCGCGACTCGGCCGCGTCGTCCGCGGCGGCGTGGTAACCCAACACCACGTGCGCCCGGTCGCTGACCAGCAGCCGCCCCGGCTTGATTTTAAGCCTTCTGAGCGCCTCCAGCTCGCCAAGCAGCGTCCTGACGTTCACCGCGCAGCCGTTGCCGATCGCCGCGGTCTTGTTTTCGTGCAGGATCGCCGCGGGCAAAAGCCGCAGCGCGATCCGCGCGCCGCCGATCTGGACCGTGTGGCCCGCGTTGTCCCCGCCCTGGTAGCGGACCGCGTAGTCGAACCGCTCGGCCAGGATCTCGGACAGTTTGCCCTTGCCCTCGTCGCCGTACTGGGCGCCGAAGAGCAACAGATTGCCGTTTTTCATTCGGATTCAATTCCATTCAAGATATTCATAAAAAGCAAAAACACAACGGTCCGCGAGAACCGCCGTGTTTCCGAAGGGACCAAAAAACTAAGCCAGCCGGTTTTGCTTTCTCAGCGTTCTCATCGTCCGGGCGCTGACCTTGACCTTCGCGACCTTGCCGTCGTCGGTCTTGATCCTGACCGTCTGCAGGTTCAGGTGCCAGCGGCGCTTGGTGATGTTCAAAGCGTGCGACCGGCTGTTGCCGCCCATCGGGCCTTTGTTGGTTAATTCGTCGCGCCGTGCCATAAACGTTCCTTCCGAAAAAGACTTCTCGTTGGTGAGGACAATATATTATATACCCAAAAGCCCGCGGCCGCGCGAAAATTTAGGCGGTGATTTTCGTGCCCGCCTTGCCTTGGACGATTTGGCTCAGGTCGTTAAGGTCGCCGATGTAAGCGACGCGCCGCTTGCTTTTGCCCACGAACTGGATCGCCGCCTCGATCTTGGGCTTCATGCTGCCCGCGGCGAACTGGTTGTCCTTCAGGTGCTTGGCCAGCGTCCTGACGTCGGCTTCCTTGAGCGGCTGCTGGTTTGGTTTGTTGAAGTTGATCGACACGTGCTTGACCGCGGTCAGGATGACGAACGCGTCCGCGTCGACCAAATCCGCGATCTTGGCCAGGGCGAAGTCTTTGTCGATCACCCCGTCCACGCCGACGAATTTTTTGGATTTCTCGACCACCGGGATGCCCCCGCCGCCGCCGACGATGACGGTCGCGCCGCCCGCGATCGCCTTTTTGATCGCGCCGATCCCCAAAAAGCCGATCGGCTTGGGGCTGGCCACGACTTTCCTGTAGCCCCGTCCCGCGTCCTCGACGATCGTCGCGCCCGGGTTGAACGATTGGGCTTCCTCCAACGTCCTATAGAACGGGCCGACGGGCTTGGTCGGGTTCTTGAACGCGGGGTCTTTCGCGTCCACGACCGTGTTGGTCAACACGTAAACGACCTCGCCGCCGACCTTCGCGGCCGCGTACGCGTTGGTCAGCGCCGTGGCCAGGTGGTACCCGATGTAGCCTTGGCTCATGCCGCCCGCCTCGGGGAACGGCATCAGCGGGTTTTTGGGGTTTTTCGCGTTGGCGTCGAAAAACGCGTTGTAGATCATGCCCACCTGCGGGCCGTTGCCGTGGCCCACGATTATCCTATGCTTGAGTTTGGCCAGATCCGCGATCTTCTTGGCGGGAACCTGCACCAAGGCCTTTTGTTCCTCGGGGTTGTTGCCCAGGGCGTTTCCGCCCAGGGCGATGACGATTTTCTTTTGTGCCATGCGCGTCTAGTAACCCAACGTGGAAAGGATGATCGCCTTGATCGAGTGCATCCGGTTCTCGGCCTGGTCGAAGCTCTTGTTGTATTTGGACTCGAACACTTCGTTGGTCACTTCCATCGCGCCGGTGGCCACTTCGGGGTATTTGGACCCGAATTCCTTCTTGATGATGGCGGAGAACTCGGTTTGGTCGTCGTGGAACGCGGGCAAGCAGTGCATGAAGATGACGTTCGGGTTTGCCGCCTTGACCATTTTCATGTCGACCTGGAACGGGCGCAGCTCGCTGATCCGCGGCTCGAACAGCTTGAAGTCCTCGCCCAGGGATACCCAAACGTCCGTGTAGATCACGTCCGCGTTCTGGGCCGCTTTCATCTTGTCGGTCTCGAAGGTCACCGATCCGCCGTTCAGCTCGAACAGCTTCGCGGTCTTCTTCAGGACCTCGGGGTTGATCTTTTCCTTGTACGCCGCCGGGCCGGCCATGACGATGTGCATGCCGCAGAACGCCGCGCCGATGAGGCACGACACGGCCACGTTGTTCTTGATGTCGCCAGCGAACACGATCTTCTTGTTGCGCAAATCGCCCAGATGCTCGCGCATGGTCATCAGGTCCGCGATCATCTGGGTCGGGTGCTCTTGGTCGCTTAGGCCGTTCCAGATCGGAACGCCGGCGTATTTGACGAATTTGTCGACGTCGGTCTGCCTGAAGCACCTGAACTCGATTCCGTCGTAGAACCTGCCGAGCACCCTCGCGGTGTCCTCGACGGATTCCTTTTTGCCGAAGTTGGATCCGGCCGATCCGATGTAGGTGCACGAAGCGCCCAGGTCGGCCGCGGCCACCTGGAACGCGCACATCGTCCTGGTCGAGTCCTTTTGGAACAAAATGACGATGTTCTTGCCCGTCAACGGACGGCTGTTGACGTGCAATCCCTGGTATTTGGATTTTTTGAGCGAAACCGACAGATCGATCAAATATTTGATTTCGTCGGTAGTGAAATTTAAAGCGCTGTCCAAGCTTCTGCCTTTTAAATTTACCGGCATTGAAGTTGCTCCTTGAAATGTGTGTTTTTCGGGGTTCGATTTAAATGTGATTTTAAACCGGTCTTATTGTACTCCATATAAGCATAACGGCGGCAAAAATCGGGGTGGGCGCGCGGAAAACGCCCACGAGCGCGGATCGGCGCGTTTTTTCAAGCATAATCGAAGCGAAACCGTTTTCGAGACCAAAGGAAAGATCACATGATTTGCAACCGTTGCCAGACCATGACCCCGCCCGCGTTTTCGGGCGGGCAGATTGCCCTAGCGATCTTCTTGTTTTTCATGTTCGGGATATTCGGCATCATCTACGTTTGCGCCGCCAAGCGCAAAAAGTGCGGCGCGTGCGGCATGCTGTGCGCGGACAGCGTGCGGCAGTACCCGCCCGTGTCCGTGCAGGTCACTTCCAAGGCATATTAGCCCGGACAAAAATAGCCGGCGCCTTTCGGGCGCCGGTTTTTTATTGCTGTTGGGGCTGTTGCTTGGTCGGGGGTTGGTTGAATTTCTGCCCGTACATGACGCCGCACGCGTAACACCTTTTGCCGGAATAGGTCAAAAGGTAGATGATGCCGCCGATTCCCAGCCCGAAGATGAAAAGCGCCACGAAGATGACGTATTGGACGGTCGATCCGCAGCGCAGCGAATATTGTTTGCAATTGTCGCAATAACTCGTTTTGTTGGTTCCTAAAATAAACATTCCGTTACCTCGGTGAATGCATGTATTATTATAACCCAGGCGAAACGCGGCGCGGGCGGAGTCGGGTCGCAAAAGCGGATCCCGATGGTTAAATCGCCTTCCCGCCTTCGAATTCCACGAAGGTTTCGTCTTCTTTCAGGTGCGTCCTGCACGGGGCGTCGCAGTCCAAATCGCCCCTGGCGTTGATCCATGCAAAATTCGACCGGCTTTTCTCGATCAAGGCGGAAGGCGATAGGAATTCGTATTTTTTGAGCCATTCGCCGAACGTCGCGTCCAACGCGGCGACGTCCTTTTTGCTTAGCAAAAACCACTCTTTCTCCTCGTCGCCCGAAAAGAACCTTCGCATTTCGTCAAAGCTCTCGACGTTGACGGGGCCGTGGATCCACGCCTGAAAATTGTCTTTTTCCCTGAAGAACCCCGAACGCTTGCCGCTCCTCAGCTCCTCCACGCGCAGGAAAAACAATATTTTTTGGATGCGCAACGAGGATTCGATCCCTTTGGTGAACAGATATTTTGCCAACGTTTTCGTGTTTTTTAGCATGGCGATCACCTTCGCAAATATTATACATTTGTGCTTGGCGTGCCGAGCTTGGAATCGCGCTCTCAGGTTTATTTGGGACGATAGGGTCGTTCCTGCGCGGTTTTGGGTCACGATTGCCGCGAAATGCGCGTAATCGATTCGTGATAAAATAATATAAATTGGGGACATATCATGGAACGCAGCACAACCACATTGGCGAAATACCTATTGACGAAGGGGGTTGGGTCTTTGACCAAGATCCAAAAGCTCTTGTTTTTCATCCGCGTCGAGGAACTGAGAAACGGGTCGCACCCGTCGAATTCCTTTTTCCGGGAGTCCGGGAACTTTCAGGCATGGATTTACGGTCCGGTAAATCCGTCCAGCTATTTCGCGCTTCAGGAGTGCTTCTCGAAACAGAACGAAAAGGAATCGTATTTGCTGTCCGAGGACGAAGTTAGCCAAATCGACAGGCAATACGGGGCGTATTTGGGCAAATACGCGTCCTTTTCGCCGGACGAGCTCATACGAAGGTCGCACCAAAACCTCGCGTGGATAAAGGCGCGCGGCAACCTGGGATCGGACGAAGTGTGCAAAAACGAATTGGTTGAAGACGAAGATTTCTTGATTTTCGTGGATGAAAATTAATTTTTCCTTCTTCCAACTCCGTTCTTTCAACCTATCCAAAAAATACAACAATTTAGCCGCCAAAAAGCATGGCGATTTCTTCGGCGGATTGTTTTCGCGCAAATTGCCCAAATGCTTCCAAATGGTTTCCGAAGAAGCGAATTTGGAATCCTTGATAAGGCGAATCGACGACAGGATCCACAAAATCGACAAAGCGCACGTGGATTTGATGGTCTTTCGGATAATCAAGGCATGCCATGAAGATTTGTTTGAGATGCTGTAGCAAAAAACCGAGCATTGCGGCGTAGGCGAAGCGTGTTTGTTCCAGATGCCCGTCGACGCCAAGACGAGACTCGTTTGCTATTACGAACGCGACGAAAACGCCGTCTACCCTTTGCCGCTCGATCTGAAGCATTGCATTTACAAAATCAAGAAGGGCAGGAAATTCGGTTTTTCGAACAAGGCGAAAAGCGAAGGGCAGGCGTGAGACTTCGAAAATGATCGCCATGGAATCATCGAAAATTTAAAATCGAAATTGCCTGTGTCCGGAAAATAAGATCCAACGGGGCGTTTCAATGCCAAAACACTTCAAATACCAATACACCAATCCGGGGAACAAGCCGCTTCCCATGATCATGATGTATCATGAGCCCAACCAAAGGGCATTCGACGAAAAGCAGTCGACGACCAAGCACGGAACGTGAACCGGGTCGCACGAACACATCTGGACTTTGGGCGCATACTTAATTTACGACGAAACCAAGGTGGTTGCCTACGCCTTCGCGAATTTTTCGAACTTGGTGTGGCTGTTGCGCTGCGCAAGGCACAAACTCTTGATCGAGGTGGACGAAAAAACCAAGCAATCGATCGAACAAAATTACCGGGACGAATTCGCGGAGGTCGAGTAACTTGAACTACGTCATCATTTTGGCCGCGGGTTTGGGCAAACGGATGTCTGGCTTCGACGTGCCCAAACAGTTTCTTGAGCTCAAAAAAAACATGACGGTCCTGGAGCACACCGTCCGAAATTTTTTGAGTCCCTGGATCGGGTTCGTTTTGATCGTGGCCCCGTTGTTGCAATTGGAATTGGCGACGGAAATCGCCAGGAAAATCCAGCGGCACACAAGGATAGAGATCGCGGTTTGCCGAGGAGGGCGATCCCGGAACCATTCGTTGAAAAACGCGCTTTTGTGGCTACAAAAGAACCGCGAAATGGTTTCTGACGACGTTTTGATTACCCACGACGCGGCGCGGACGTTCACCGAGCACGCCATCATAATGAAAAACGCCAAGCTTGCCAAAAAACACGGGGCGTGCGCGACGATTGTCCGGTCAAAGGACACGGTCGCGCAGTCAAAGGGAAAATTTTTAAGCCTAGTCCTGTCTCGTGACGAATGCGTCCTCCAGCAAACGCCCCAGACGTTCACTTGGGAGATTGCGACCCAAACGTATCTTAAGGCTTCAAACGAATTGCTGGAAAAATACACGGACGCGTGCGGGTTGTTGAGCCATTTTGGTTTTAAGATAGCCTTTGCCGAAGGCTCGAATCTAAATTTCAAAATCACGGATTTGGTGGATTACTGTTTGGCGAAAACGATCGTCAGGGACAAGCGGTTGAAGCCGTTTCTGTGGAGAGTCCGGGTGAGATAATTCGCTCTCGATAAAATTCCCCGGTTTGCGTTCGATCTGGGATCGGTTCAATCGTGCCTGAATCGTTTTTTGGCCAAGAAGGCAATAAAAAACGGCCGCCGATCGCTCGGTGGCCGTTTCGGTGGCTTGAAAGCCATATGGTGGAGATGACGGGAGTCGAACCCGTTTCCACAAGCGACTTTGCCATTGAATCTACAGTTTAGTGCCGCGAAGGGTGTGTCTTTGTTGATTTAGGCCGCGGCACGGCCGCCAACAAATGAGCCTATGGGTTTCGTCCCGATTTATAGGCATCACCGGAACTAGTTGCAAGACTTGGTTAAACGAAACGACCATGCAACTTGGCCGTTCCGAGTCGTCAATTTATTGACTAAGCGAATGCGTAGTTAAATTGAGCTTGTTGGTTGATCAATAGATTTGTATCAACAACAACGTTGTCGTCTGTTTTGTCGGTTAATTTTAACCTTGAGCTATAAGGGGCTTACCCCACTGCATCAATGGGTCCGTCGCTCATGTCGAAACCGTGACATCCCCACATCCATTATTATATAGGGTTATTTAAATAATGCAAACAGAGTGATTTAAATTTTTATTTTAAACGCTTATTTTAATCTTCACGCTAGGTCCCATCGTCGAGGACAAGGCGATGTTTTGGATGTAATTTCCTTTGACCGTGGAAGGACGTTTAGATGTGACTAAATCGATCAAAACGTTGCAATTCTCAACGATGTGTTCTGTCGGCGTGGACACTTTTCCGACCGTCATATGGATATTGCCGAAAGTGTCGGTCCGGTATTCCTTCTTCCCTTTTTTGAATTCTTTCACCGTGGTCACAATGTCGGTCGTTACGGTGCCCGTCTTTGGGTTTGGCATCAAACCTTTGGGACCTAGCACTTTACCCAATTTTCCGAGTTCAGGCATGAATTTGGGCGTCGTGATGATCAAATCGAAATCCAACCATCCCGCCTTGATGTCGTTGATTTTGTCGTTGTCGCCAGCAAAATCGGCACCCGCCTCCAATGCGGGTTTCGGGTCGTCGGTGATAGCCAAGATGCGGATCGGCTTTCCGGTAAAATGCGGTAAGGCCACCGCGCCGCGCAGTTGTTGCTCGGCCTTGGTCGTGTCCAAATTTAGTTTAATCGCGATGTCGATCGAAGAATCGAATTTGGTGAAAGAGACCGATTTCAAAGCATCGATTGCCTCGGGTAACTCATAAATTTTTTTTGTATCGATTTTTTCCAAGGCGGATTTTAATTTTTTTCCTGGCATGAACTATTCCCCGCCCTTTTTGTTTTTATGTTTTGATTCAGGATCTACACCTTCGATCTCCAATCCCATTTGCTTTGCGGTCCCCGCAATCAATTTCAGGGCGGAATCCAAATCGTTCGCGTTCAAGTCGGGCATTTTGTATTCCGCAATCTTGATTGCGTCTTCCTTTGAAATTTTGCCCTTCTTTTCCGTTTTCGAGTTTTTCGCGCCTTTTTCCAATTTGGCGGCTTCTTTTAACAACATCACCGTCGGGGTCGTTTTCAAAACAAACGTGAACGACTTGTCGTTGTAAGCCGTGATGACGCACGGAACGACTTTACCCATGCGGTCTTTGGTCTGATCGTTAAATTGTTTGGTGAATTCGCCCATATTGATCCCGATTGAAGCCAATGCGGGGCCGGGTTTCGCTTGACCGCCAATCAATTCGATTTTTGCGATCCGCGTAATTTCTTTTTTTGCCATAAAAGCAACGCCTCGTTCTTTTTGCAGT
>CAZPGT010000015.1:0-6960 GCA_964586345.1 uncultured Mycoplasmatales bacterium
CGGCTCGCTGTTGAGCGCGATGACGTCGAAGCCGATCGCGTCCTCGTTCGTGCGCACGATGCCGTAGACGACGTTCAGGTCCTTGGTCAGCGACAGCTCCTTGAGCACGGAAACCGTGTTCGTGTAAAGCTGGCTGCTGACCGCCTGGTTGGCGTGGAAGAGGATCAGCACCGCCTTCGCGCTCTGCAGCGTCTGCTCGAACACGACGTTGGACAGCTTTTTGCTGATGATCTTGTTGATGTCCTTGACCTGGCCGGGCGCGAAGCGCTCGCGGAACGTCAGGAAGTAGTTGACGTTGTTCTTCGAGCCGAAGAAGTTCTTGACGTCCGCCAGGTCGATGTTTTGGTACGAGGGCATCAAGATGATGTCGGCGATCGACCTGATCGCCTGGCCGATCTCAGCGTTGGTTTTCTGGTACGAGTCGAAGATGCTGCCGTTCACGTCCGCGTGGTACAGCGTCTTTTCGTTGCTGACCGTGGAAATCGCGTCCACGGATTCCTTGAGCTCCTTCAGCCCGCCGATCGCCTTGGTCAGCGCGGCCTTGCCCTCGCCGGTGCTTGGCATCGTCGCGAACGCGAGCGTCAGGATGTCCATGGACTTGGCGATCTTGCCCACCACCGGGCTGCCGCCCGTGCCCGTGCCTTTGCCAAGCCCCGCGATGATGACGCACACGTCCGCGCCCGACAGGATTTTGCGGATCTGCGCCTCGAAGTCCTGGGTCGCGATCCGGCCGCACTCGGGATCCCCGCCCGACCCCATGCCCTTCGTGACGCGCGACTCGATGAGGATCTTGCTGCACTTGGACTGCAGCTGCAGCAGGTGCTGCGAATCCGTGTTCAGCTGGTAGTGCTGCACGTTGTCGGGCAGCTTGACGTGCGTGGCGATGTAATCCACGATGTTGTTGCCCGCGCCGCCGATGCCGATCACCTTGATCGACGGGCGGCGGACCTGGAAGTCCAGGACGTTGTCGATCTTGCGGTGGTTGTCGAAATAGATCGCGTGCTGCCTGGTCGGCGCGGGCGCGGCGGCCGGGACGTCGGCGATCGCCGCGCTTGGGATCGGCTGGGTCTCGCGCCGCGGCGCCGGGGCGCGGCGCGCCTGCTCGGCGGTCACGTCCTCGAAGTCTGGCCGTTTCGGCGCCTCGGCGGGTTTGCGGGCGCGCGCCAGGCCCAGTTGGATCGTCTTGGTCGGGTCGGAGTCGAACGTGTGCAGCACGTCGAACATGAGGTTGGTTTTTTTCATTGCGGGTTCCCCGGCGGGTTACTTGATGATTTTTTGGATCGTCTTGGTGATGTTGTTGTTGATCCGCATCGTGGTCAGCTTGATTTCCAGCCTGCGGTCGTATTCTTGCGAGTAGTACGGTTGCACGCAAGAGTCGGCCAGCCTGTAGCGCTCAAGCGCCTTGGCGTACTGCCTGACGCTGAGCGCCAGCGGGTAAAATTTGCTCTCGACCAGCATCAGGTCGTTTTTGATCAGGTTGATCGCCGCGGGCGGCCGGTCGGCTTTCTTGACGTGGGCGACCAGGAACTTCGCCAGCGACTGCTGGTCGCTGACCAGGTGCAGCTGCGCCAGTTCGCCCAGATCCACGACCGCGGCCACTTCCGCCACGGCCTTCGCGCAGTACTGGGCGACCAGCGCGCTGACGATCGCGGGCTTGACGTAGTTGCCCGCGTCGAACGCGTCGCCGGGGCGGAACACGAGGTTGACGTTGTTCTCGATGAGCGTGTCGATCTTGCCGCTGAGCAGCCGCAGGCCGTACTCGGGGGCGACCATGCTTTTGTCCAGGCTGTTCAGCACGAACTCGCGCAGCCCCGCCTGCCCGAAGCTCAGCGCGGCCCTGGCGACGGGCGCGCCGCCCGCGTAGACCGAAAGGTGGCTGATCCGGTCGTGGATCGCGAGCACCGCGGACCGTTTGCCGGGCGAGGCGAACTGGTTGGCGTTCAGCACGCACGGGCGGATTTGCGCGATTTTCAGGTTCAGCCCGCGCACGGCGTCGGCGAAGCCCGCGACCAACGCGTGGTCGGAGGTGTAGACGTCGATTTTGGCCATGTACTTGGACCCGATCGCGATCTCGGTTTCGGCCAGGCGGCGGCGCGAGTGGGCGTCGAACCACCCGACCGCCTCCCAGCAAAGCACCCGCCCGTTCTGGTTCGCCTGGTTCCACGCGTCGATCGCCTTGCTGATCCGCTCGTGGACCTTTTGGGGGCTTTTGTACGTGAAAAAGTCGGTCTTGATCTGGCTCACCCGGTAGTCGTGGACCAATTCCTCGAACGCCAAAACGACCTTGTCGACCTTCAGCTCGGTGTATTTCTGCGCCGCGCCGACCAATCCCGCCAGCGCCGCCTTCAGCCGGTCGGGCCGCAGCACCTTGCTGGCGTCGTACAGCTGCTTGTTGGGGACGGAGGTTCTGTAAAGCAGGTTGAAGCTTTGCGGTCCCGCGTTGTCGCTGACCACGAGTTTGATTTCGTCCGGGCACGCTGAGATTCCAACAGTGACCGCTTTTAGGTTGTACATCGTCTGATCCTTTTGATGGCGTATAAACGGGCCGACCGGCTGCGTTTGTTGTTTCGCTTCTCCTGCTCGGAGGGAACGATCGGTTTTTTGGTCAAGAGCGCGAAGGCCGCGGTGTCGGCCGTGTTGATCGGCACGCCCCGCAGGTCGGGCGGGGCGGCCAGCCGCCTGAAGCGGGAGCACACGGCGGCCGCTTCCAGGGAATGGAACGTGATCACCGCGAGCACGCCGTGCAGATCCAGGTAGGGGAAAATCTCGTCCAAAAACGAGTCCAGCGCGTCGAGCTCGGCGTTCACGGCGATCCGCAGCGCCTGGAAGTACACGCGGGCGGGATGCTTGGGGGCGTGCAGCTCGCGGACGGGGACGTTGCGCTTGATCAGCTCGGCCGCCGCGAGCGTGGACACGTTCTCGTTCGCTTCCGCGTAGGCTTTCAGCGCCCGCGCGGCGCGGGCGGGGTTTTTGATTTCCCCGTACCTCCTGAAGACGGACACCAAATCGCGCAGCGAATGCTTCCGCAGGTAGTCCGCGGCCGTGGGGCCGCGCGTTTGGTCCATGCGCATGTCCAGCGGGCCGTCGGCCCGGTAGCTGAACCCGCGCCCGGGCGAGTCGAACTGCGGGCTCGAGACCCCAAGGTCCAGCAGCGCGCCCGCCACCTTCTTAATCCCCAACCCCGCGAAGCGTTTCTTGAAATTCGCGAAATTGTCGTTGACGAGCGTCAGGTTGGGAACGTTCAGGTTTTCGCGGCACCACGCCACGGCTTGCGGGTCGCGGTCGAAGCCGACGAGCCTGCCGTCCCCCATCCGCGCGGCGATCGCCGCGGCGTGCCCGCCGTAGCCGATCGTGAAATCGCAATAGGTTCGGCCTGGTCTGACGTCGAGCGTCCGGACCGTTTCGTCCAGCAAGACCGGTTCGTGGACCCTACCGTCCATCGTCGAACGGGTTCATCCGGTCGGCGACCTCTTCGAAGACGGCGTCGCTTTCGGCCTTGAATTTCTCGTATGCCTGTTTGTCCCAAAGTTCCATTTTGCTTCCCGCCCCGATGATCACGACCTCTTTTTTCAGGTTCGCTTCCTTCAGCAGGTTGGCGGGAATCAAAATGCGGTTGGCCGCGTCCAGTTCGACGTCCGCGGAATTCGCGAAAATCTGCCGGACGACGACGCGGCTGTCTTTGTTCGTGTTCGAAAGGCGATTCAGCGCCTGGGCGTACCTGTCGAACTCCTCGGGCGATCGCAATTCCAGACAGCCGTCGAACCCCTTGCTAATGACGACTGCCGTCGCCAACTTAGCGCGGAGGCGGCTCGGCAGGCTGATGCGGTTTTTGGCGTCGAGCGAATGTTCGTAGGTTCCAAGAAACATTTTATGCCATTTGCTCCCACTTTGAGACACTACGATGATACACCAAAAAAAATAAAAAAGTTTATTTTTCGTAAAAAAACGGCGATAGCGGACGGAAAAAACGGCGTTCTGCCGCCGAAAACGGAAAACGCTTAATTCTCATAGAGAATTAAGCTTCCCGAATCCGGCACCGGGGGACCAAAAGGCGCGAAAAACCCGTCCCAGCGCGGGGACGGGCGTTTTTTTTAGGCGGTTTTTTCCCAGAACCGGGCGGTTTGCGCGTCCGCCACGAGCTCGAGCAGGCTTTTTTCGGCCGCCTCGGTCAGGTTGGGCACGTTGTTGATCAAAACGCAAACGCCGTACCGGTCGAACTTGGCCGCCAAATCGAGGTTGAGCGTGTCGCTGATCTCGTTGAGCCGTTCGCACCATTCCAGCAGCCCGTCGCGGCCGGGCATGCCCTCGATCAGGGCCGGGTTGTCGGTCCAGACGCAGTTTTCCTCGATCCGCCTCGCGAACGATTCGTCCGCGTAAACCTCCCCGAATACCAGGTTGCTCAGCTTCCGGCTCGCGCACAGCGCGCAGTCCAAACCGTTCTCAAACCTGGCGAACAGCGCCAGCTTTTGTTCCTGCATCGGGAAGAACCTGCGGTAGATCACGGGGATCACGTGCATGCCCACGCGGCGCCCGACGACGGGCACGTGGTCGACCATCTCGATCCCGTAATACGAATTCAGCGTGATCTCGGCCTTGAACGCGCCCGACGCGAGCTCGGTCTGCGCGCCGATTCTCAGCCACGGGGGGCGTTCGTGCGGGTGCGCGGCGTAGTTGAACGTGAGCAGCTCGTTCACGAACATCGGGCCCAGGACCGCGTGGAAATCGGGCCGGTCACACGTGGACTCGATCGCTGGCGCGCCAGCGGCGGGCGCGCCGCCGATGAGGTATTGGCCCGATTCGCGGTACCACTCGCGCGAGATCCCGGGGACCAGCAGCGGGACCTGCAGCATCTGGAACAGTTTCTCGCAATACCCGCCAACGAACGCCTTGATCGAGCCGATCGCGTCGGCGAAATCGTAGTCCTCGTCGTACCTGAGCAGCGAGGTGTTCAGCACCATCGCGTCCACGGCCTGCATGAACGGGATCCCCGACGCGTCGTTGCACACGATCACGGTCCCGGGCACCTTCAGGAAATCGAAGACGCGGTCGCGTTTGGGCTCGCGCATCCAGTCCACGAAGTTTTCCTGGGCCTTGATCGTGAAAAACTGGGTGAGCAGCAATTCGTTCTGCTCGCGGGCGTTGACCGCGTAGTTGCTCGCGAAATCGCTGTTCTCGAACAGAAACCCCTTTTTCACGCGCCGCTGCGAGCAATGCAGCGTCAGCTCGGGCAGGTAGTTGGTGCGCACCGCGAGAACGTTCAGCGACTCGATGAACGGGGTCGGCTCGGTGTGGTACGCGACCAGCGTCTCGTGGCTGGTCCGCGTGCGCCGCCGGCCCTCGCTGTCGTAATACGTCTCCGTGTACGGGAAGCTGCTGGAGTTGCTGGTCGTCACGTTCCGGATCACGTGCTGGCGCAGAAGCAGGTCGTAGAACGGGGTGTTCTTGACGATCCCCTTGATCCCCGAATACACGTCCAGGGCGTCGAAGCGCTCAACGACGTCGACGATCTCGCGGCGCAAGAAAAACTCGCTGACGTCCATGCCGTAGCTGTTGAGCGTGCTGGCAAGGATCTCGCGGAACGTGGTCGCGGAAAAGCCCGCGGCCATCGCGCGGAACCGCTCCCGGGCCGCGGCGCGGATCTCCTCGCGCTGCTGCGCCTCCAGCGCCGCGAAATCGGCGATGATCGCCTTGTTCCTCTTGTATTTTCGCAAAAAGAAAAAGCCCACGAGCGCGAAGCACGCCGCCACGATGAAAAAGTTGGCGACCTTCCGGTTGGCGATCCTTTGGCTCTCGCGGGTCTGGTTAATCAAATCCTGCGCGCCTTTTATCCGGCGGGTCGCGTCCGCGATCGCCCGCTCGTCGATCCTAAGCTCGCTTATGTCCGCCGAGACGAACCAATCCAGCCGCCGCTCGAGATCGCCCGCGGCGAAACGCCAAAACATCCCGATCGGGTCGACGGAAAGGCCGCGCCAGCTGACCGGATTGAATTCCATGGGGCGCTATCCGTGCAGGGAGCCCATGTCCACGTCTTGCTTTTGCTGCTCGCTGGCCGCGAAAAGCGGCAGCGTGTGCAGCCGCTGCCGCGCGGCGTAGCAAACCTTGGGGAACACCAGGATGTCCGCGTTGAAGCGTTGGACGTAGCGGTTGTAAAGCCGGCGCGACGCGGCGATCTCGGCTTCGATGTACTGGGACGCGCTCATCAGCTCGCCGATGAGCGCGTTCGCCTTGAGGTCCGGGTACTTTTCCACGGCGATCTGGATGTTGCGCGCGAGCGCGCTGATCGTCCGGTCCGCCTCGACAATCGCCTCGGGGGACTTGGCGAACGAGCGCATGCTCGTCACGCGCTCGAGCGTCTCGCGCTCGTGCTTCAGGTAGCCTTTGGCCTGGTCCAGCAGCTTCTTGAGCGTGTCGCAACGCTTCGTCAGGTTGACGTCGATCGCGCCCGCGGCGTTGTTGATTTCCATCTGGTGCTCGATCCATCTGTTCTTTTGGCCGATGCGCGCGACCATCCAGATGACGCCAGGCAAAATGAACAGCCACGACAGCGCGAGCAAAAACGCGTAACCCGCCTTCTGCCCGCCCGTTGGCTTCGCGTAGTTGGTCGTGTTGTCGACGTTGGGGCTCAGCCCCTCGGGGTTGTTTCGTTTGGCCGTGTTGACTACCATGGCGTTTTCCTTCGCTCTTCTTTCCTTGTGTTTCGCCTTATATTATAAAAAAAACGAACGCGAGCGTTCGCATTAGTTGGTTTAGTCCCTCGGCGCGGCGCGCCAATAAAGCGAGCGCAGCAGCGCCGCGCGGCTGGACCCGTTCTCGTCCGCGGTCAGGGCGATGTCCGCGTGCACGAGCTCGCTTCCGCCGCGAAACTGGGCCAAGAAGGCCGCCGCCTGGCACGAGTCGGGCCCGGGGTCGGGGCTGCAGTTGGCCAAATCCGCGACCGGCGAGCGCAACGGTTCCAGGTAG
>CAZPGT010000015.1:6970-8810 GCA_964586345.1 uncultured Mycoplasmatales bacterium
CAGCGGCATCCGCCACGGACGCTCCCCGGCGTAGGCGCAGGCGCGCGCGAACGCTTCCCATTCCGCGTCGCTGGTCGACCAGATCCCCGAGTAGGTTTTCCCAAGCGACGCGCGCATCGCGCCCGTCAGCGTGGCGACCGTGAAGACCGTCTTGGCCCCCACGTCCTTCGCGGCGTACGCGATCGCGTCCGCGAGCGCGACCCGGCCTTCCGCGTCCGTGTCCTCGATCTCCACGGTCTTGCCCGAATACGACACGATGACGTCGTCGGGGCGCAGCGCGGCGGCGCCGAACAGGTTCTCGGCCAGCGGCGCGATCGCCGCGACGTTGGCTTTCACCTTGTTTTTCGCCAGCGCCAAAAGCGCCCCGAAGACGACCGCCGCGCCGCTCATGTCGTGCTTCATGTTGCGCATGTGCGCGCGCGGCTTCAGGTTCATCCCGCCCGAGTCGAACGTGATCCCTTTGCCCACGAACGCCAGCGTCGACTCGGATTCCGGGTCGCCGCGGTAGCGCGCGACCAACAGCAGCGGCCCGTCCGCGGACCCGCGGCCGACGCCCAGGATCATGCCCATCCCCTTTTGTTTCAGCCGCCTTTGGCCCAAAACCTCCAAGGAAACGTTCCGCGCGCCTTCGAAAGCGGCCTTGATCTCGCGCGCGAACGCGCGGGGCGCCATCTCGCTGGACGGCGTCTCGTGCAGCCGGCGCGCCAAGGTCATCGCCGCGGCGACGTTGCGCGCCGCGCGCAGTTCCGCCGCGTGCCTCGCGCCCAGTCTCAACGTTATTTCCGGTCGGGGCGGGCGGACCGCCTTTGCGCCGAACCCGGTCCTTTGGGCGGATTCGGCCGCGCAAGCGATCAGATGGATCGATTGGCGCGACCGTTCCGGCGCGACGGCCAAAAAACTGTCGGCGTCCACGGCCAACGGCCCGGGCCGCGCCGCCAGCCCGTCGCGCAGCGCGTCGTAAAGCGTCGCCGCGCAATAGTCGCGCGGGACGAGAAACGAGATCGTCCCGTCCGCGCCCGGACCGGGCGCGAACCCGGTTCTCTGGCCGGGATCCGCGATCCGGGCCCGGACCGTTTGCTTGGCTACGGCCACGGCGCGACCAAGGCGGCCTGGGCCGCGGGCGTTGGGGCCTGGGTCATGTTCGCTACCGCGTTGATGGCGAACGCGCCGCCCACGACCGCGCCGATCGCGACCAGCACCAAAACGACCGCGATCGCGATTTTCGCCCATTTGGGCAACTGGTCGATCTTGGACTTGGACTGGTACGTGTACACGTCCTTGACCAGGATCGTGTAGTCGGCTTTCTCGCGATCCTTCTGCTCTGGCGCGCTGTTATCGTTCATCGTCCTGGTTGACGGCCTGCCAATAGAGCGTGCGCACCATCACCGCCTGGCCAAGGCCGTTCGCGTCCGCGGTCAGGGCGATGTCCAGGTGGATTAGATCCGTGTCCCCGGCGAACTTGGTCAAGAACATCGCCGCGCTCGACGACCCCGGGCCGGGCTTGGACGCGCTGTTGGCGATGTCCGCGACCGCGGATTCGTAAGGCTGCAGGTAGTCCTCGTGCAGCGGCAGGCGCCAGATCAGCTCGCCCGCGAACTCGCTGGCCTTCCTGATCTGCTCCCAGTGCGCGTCGTTGGTCGCCCACGCGCCCGAGTACGTCTTGCCAAGCGAGTACAGCATCGCACCCGTCAGCGTCGCCACGTCGAAGATCCGCGTCGCCTTGTGGTCTTTCGCCGCGTACGCGATGGCGTCGCCCAGAACGAGCCGCCCCTCCGCGTCCGTGTTGTCGATTTCCACGCTCATGCCGTTGTACGCGATCACCACGTCGTCGGGGCGTTGC
>CAZPGT010000015.1:8820-12173 GCA_964586345.1 uncultured Mycoplasmatales bacterium
AGCGCGAGCACGGTGGCGGCCACGACCGCCGCGCCGCTCATGTCGAACTTCATCGTGCGCATGTGCGGGGTCGGCTTCAGGTTCATGCCCCCCGAGTCGTAGGTGATCCCCTTGCCGACGAAGGCGAATTTGGCCTTCGACTTGGGGTTGTTGAGGTACTCGACCACCAAAAGGCGCGGCTCGCGGACCGAGCCTTTGTTCACGCCCAAGAACATCCCCATCTTCTTGGCGGCGATCGCCTTTTTGTCCAGCACGGTCACCTTCACGCCCGGAACGCCCTTGAATTCCTTCCTGAACCGTTCCGCGAACGTTTCGGGGTACAGCTCGTCAGATGGCGTGTCCTGCAGCTCGCGCACGAGCGTCATCGCCGCGGCGACCGTCCGCGCCAGCTTGGCCGCGGGCTCGAGCTTCTTGGCCACGGTTATGGCGAACTTGGGCTTGTCGGGCCGCTTCGTCTTCTTGGAGTACGGCACGGCCTCGGCGAACTCGGCCGCGCACACGATCAGGTGGACCAGTTGCTCGGCGCGTTGCGCGCCGCAGGCCCTCACGAAGCTGTCCGCGTCGATCGCGCACGTCTTGGTCTGCTTGAGCAGGTAGTCGCGGAACTTGGAATAAAACGCCGCCGCGCAGAACGGCTCTGGGATCGCGAACTCGGCTTTGGCGCCCGAATCGGACCCGGGCTTCACGCCCCAGGTTTTCTTGTCGGGCGCTTTGGCCGCGACGATCGTCTTGGCCGGGTTTTTGGCCGTTTGGTTGATTTGCATTTGCCCCTATTCCCCGAAGATGTTGTTCTTGTTGGCGTCCTTTTCCTTCAAATCGTTGATCGCGACCTCGGTCGTGATCATCAGGCCCGCGACGCTGGCGGCCTTCTCGAGCGCGGTCTTGGTCACCTTGGTCGGGTCGATGATGCCGCTGCGGATCATGTCCACGTACTCGCCCGTCTCCGCGTTGAACCCGATGCCCACGCCCTGGTTGAGGATGTAGTTGATCGTCTTGGAGCTGTTGTAGCCAGCGTTCTCGATGATTTGCCGCGCGGGCGCCTTGAGCGCCTCGCGCACGATGTCGTAGCCGATCGCCACCTCGCGGTCGCTTGAGGTCAGGTACGCGATGGACGAGATGCTGTTGATGAGCGCGATGCCCCCGCCGGACACGATGCCTTCCTCGACCGCGGCCTTGGTCGAGTTCAGCGCGTCCTCGATCCGCAGCTTAAGTTCCTTCTGCGCGATCTCGGTCGCCCCGCCCACGCGGATGACCGCCACGCCCTGGGACATGGCCGCGATCCGCTCGCGCAGGATTTCCGCGGCGTACTTGTCGTCCTCGGCCGCGGCCAGCTTGCCCTCGAGCGTCTTGACGTGGCTTTGGATCTGGATTTGGTCGCCCTTGCCGTCGATGACCGTGGTCTTTTCCTTGCCCACGGTCACCTTGCCGGCGGACCCGAGATCCTCGACCGTGACGTTTTTGAGGTCCACGCCCAGCCCGGAGTCGATTAGCTTCGCGCCGACGGTGATCGCCAAGTCCTCCAGAACGCCCTTTTGGCGTTCGCCGTACACGTTGCACTAGAACGTGATGACGTTCAGCGTGCCGCGCAGCTTGTTGACCGCCAGGGTGGTGACCACCTCGTCGCTGAACTCGCTGGCGACCAGCACCAGCGGCAGGTTGGCTTCCATGCACGTTTCCAGGAGCGGGATCAGTTCCTTGACGCTGTTGACCTTGTTCGCGCTGACCAGGATTTTGGGGTCCTCGAAGACCGCGACCATCTTCTCGTGGTCCGTGACCATGTAGGGCGAGCCGTACCCGCCCTTGAATTCCAGCCCCTCGGTCGTGTCCAGCGTGGTCGACAGCGTCTTCGCGTCGTCGATCGTGATGACGCCCTTCTTGCCGACGATCTGCATCGCCTTGGCGATCAACTCGCCGATTTGCTTGGACCCGGAAGAGATCGCGCCCACCTGCGCGATCTCGTCGGACGTCGTGATCGATTTGGAGATCTTGGTCAGGTTCTGGCTGATGACCTGGCTGGCTTCCTCGATGCCGCGGCGGATGTTGACGGGGTTCGCGCCGCTGTTGATCGCGTCGATCGCCTTGTTGACCATCTCCTGGGTCAGGATCGTCGCGGTCGTCGTGCCGTCGCCGGCGATGTCGTTCGTGCTGATCGCCGCCTCGGCGATCAGCTTGGCGCCCATGTTCTCGATCGGGTCGGCCAGCTCGATTTCCTTGGCGATCGTCACGCCGTCGTTGGCGATCAGCGGCGCGCCGTATTTCTTCTCGATGAGCGCGTTGCGCCCCTTCGGGCCCGCGGTGATCCGCACCGCGTCCGCGAGTTTGTTAAGCCCCAGGTTCAGGCGGTTGCGCGCGAACTTGGAAAAAGTCAGTTCCTTGGCCATATGTTAAGCTGCTCCTTGGTTTAGCGTTGCACCGCGACGATGTCTTCGTAGCTCAGGATTTTGAGCGTCTTCCCGCCCGAGTCGGTCACGCTCGTGCCGCTGTATTCCTTGAAATAAACGATGTCCCCGGCCTGGATCGCGTACGCGCACTGCAGGTCGGTCTTGTAGATTTTCCCGTCGCCCAGCGCGACGACCACGCCTTTGGTCGTGTTCGCGTTCTCCTCGGGGGTCGCGGTCAGGATGATCCCCTTCTTGGAGACCGTTTCCTCGCTGAGGGGCTCAACTAAGACGTTATCGTGTAGCGGTTTGATCATCGGTTCGTCCTTGGATGGTGATAATTTTATTGTCCAATAAAATTAGGTTGGGTAAATTGGATTTTATTATACCAAAACTTTTATATTTTTTGATGGCGGCGAAAGCGGTCCGCGCGTACGCTTTTTTCGCGGCTTCCAGATCGGGCACCCTGTGCGCGAAAACCCCGTAGCTGATCCCTTGCCCGGTGTAGACCCGGTCGCTGTCGGTGACCACGATGATCCCCGCCGCGGCGCGGACGTTGGACAGCGCGTCGATCTCCGCCGCGTCGTTGGTGAAGTGGACGATGAAATCGTACTTGAACATGTCGTTGCCCACGACCCGCCGCGGGCACGCTTTCTTCGCCAGCGCGGCGACCGCCCGGCCGAACGGGGTCCGCGCGGCGTCCGTGCGCGCGAAATAGTAGTCGATCGCCCGCTCGTAGTCGAAAAGGATCTCGGACTGGCGGTCGATCGTGCTCATGACCTCGACGGCCACGAGCGGGTAAAGGCCGTTGGCCGTCTCGCCCGAGAGCATCGTCGCGTCCGCGCCCCGGTCGACAGCGAAATAAACGTCCGTGACCTCCGCGCGGGTCGGCTGGATGTTCTTTTCCAGCGAGTCCAGCATCTGGGTCGCGACGATCACCCGCTTGTTCTTGAAGCGGCACGCCTTGATGATGTA
>CAZPGT010000016.1:0-12027 GCA_964586345.1 uncultured Mycoplasmatales bacterium
CACGGCGCGCCCCCGTTTCCAAAACCTGCGCCGCTTGCGCCACCAGGTTTTCTTCGTGCTCGACGAAAACCACGAAATTGCGTTCGGCCAACGGTTTGATCAGGCACTCGAAGACGTCGGCTTTGATCGCCTGCCCGACCGCGGACAGCGGCTCGTCGAGCAGAATCAGCTTGTCTTTCATGCTTTGCAGCAAAAGCAGCTTGGCGACCTGGATCTGGCCGTTGCTGAAATGCAGCGGGTTGGTTTCCAGCAGCCGCAGCTCCGCGACCGCGTTCCTCAACGCGGGTTCGGCGTTCGCCAAATCCGCGCTCGCGGCCAGCGCGGCCGGCGAGAACGAATAATTGATGCACCGGTTCCCGTCGATGTAGATCACGTTTTTGGCCAGTCAGTCGGGATCCAGCTCGCTTACGGGCACGCCGTTGATTTTGGCCGTGCCCCCGGTGAGCGCGAACCGGCCCGTCAGCGCCTTGAGCAAAGACGACTTCCCCGTGCCGTTTTTGCCCGTGATTGCGCAAAAGCCGTTGGCCGCGCCGCTCCAGTCCCTCAGCACCGCCTTCGGGCCGTCTTCCAGGCACACGCCCTCGAACCGGACGCTGGTGATTTTGCTCGGCTGGGGGATTTCGACTTTCTTCCCGTCGGCGGAGAAATAGCCGTTGATTTTCCTTTCCGCGCTGCGGAACGAGCTCAGGCTGAAGCTGAACGACACCAGCGTGTCGGCGTTCGCCGCCAAAAGCGCCTGCAGGCTCAAAAGGTACATCAGGTCGCCAAGCTCCATCGTCTTCGCGTCCACGATCAGGTTGATCCCAACGCCCGAGACGAGTATCCACCACGCGAACCTGGTTATTTCGCACAGCCGGTCGATCAAATCCGATTCCATGACCGCCGCCTGCTGGTGCTTGGCGCTGTCGTTCAGGTTGATTTTCACCGCCTTGGCCAGACGTTCGTAATCGAAATAGGCGTTTTCTTTGCTGAGCAGGTGCTGCAGCCTGGTCAAATGGGCGTTGTGCGCCTGCACGTAGGCGATCGCCTTGCGGATCCTGTGTTTGTTCACGAAATACCTGACGGCGCTGATCGCCGCGCCCGAGGCGATTTGCGCGACCGCGATCCAAGCGAATACCGCGTCCGCGGCGATCAGGATCCCGAAACTGGCGACGGCGAACACCCCGGCCGCGACCGCCACGGGCATTTTGACCAAAAAGAAATCGATGACGGTGGCGACGTGGAAATCCAGTTCGAACACCGTGCCGAACGGTTGCTGGTCGTAAAAGTGGAACGAGTGCTTCGGCAGCCGCCTGAGCAGTTGCGCCCACGCGTTCTTGTAGCTGGATTTCTGGTTGCTCGCCTGGATCAGCCCTACAAGATGCGCGCCGATCTGCTCGATGAGCTTGATGATCGCGAACGGCGCGACTATGGCGACTAGGTTGAACGTTGTCTGGTAACCCACCGTTCCGTCCACGAGCAATTTGAACAGCTGGGACATGGCGATGCCAAGCCCGGACGCCAACAGCTGCACGACCAGGCACACGCCCGTCATTTTCATCGTGAGGAAATGCGCCCAGCTGATTTTCTGGTTTTTGATGAGTCCCGATCGGTCGAACTCGGCCGACTCGACGGTGCAAAAAACGCCCGCAAACACGTTCCGGAAACCCGGTTCGTCCAAAAAATAGCGGCCCCGGTCCGGATCGTAGATCTCAAACCCCTTTTTCGAGCGCTGGAAGACGACGTAATGCAAACCGCGGCTCTTCTTGACCAACGCGACGTGCCAGTCGCTTTTGTTGAGTTCCAAAAGCTCCCTGAACTCGCATTCGTAGCTTTCGATTTGCAGCCCGAACTTCAGCCCCAGCTCCTCCAAATCGAAAAGCGTCAGCCCGTCGGCCTTCATCAGGCATTTGCTGACGACGTCGCCCCGTTCCACTTCCAGTTCGTTGATTTCGTTGGCGAGCATCGCGACCACGCAAGCGCCGCACTCGTTGTCTTTTTCCTGGTAGATGATATTCATTTTTGCCCCCCATTATAATTAAGTGTGGTTTTTTCGGCCTTTTTTGCGTAAAATCGCAAAAATATTTTTGTAATCTATATATTGTATATATAGATTAAATTTGGGGGCCTGGGGTCGGAAGAAAACCGGGAAAAACGGAAAACGCGCGCGGCCAAAACTAGCGTTTTTCTGACGCGCGGGGACAAAAAAATCTTCCGGCGCTTGGGCCGGAAGATGCCGTTTAGCCGAAACGCCCCAGGGCTATTTCGGCTGGGATTTGATCGGCTTTAAAGGTTTTTTGGGTTTGAAGGAAACCATTTTCGCTGGTTTGGGCGGTCGGTTCGCCTGTCGGATCGCCGGCATAGGATTCTTCGCGTTCGAACCTGTGGCCATGGGTTTGATCGGTTTCGCCGCGGCCGCAACAGGCGGTTGCTTGCCTTTTCGGATTGGGGCTAAAACCGGCTTGGGCCCGGCGGCGGCAATCGGTTTTGGCGGCGCGGCCGGGGCGACCCTGGAAGGATAGACCCCCGCGAACGCCCGTTTGCGCGCCGCGGCCGCTTTCGCGTTCTTGTTCGCCAACGCGGCCGCTCCCGCGACCGACGCGCATACGGCCGAAACGACGCAGAACGCGATCACGAACGGGATCCACCAGTTGGCCGAATTGATCCCGCCGCCCAACCCGAGGTAAGGGCTGAACCCGGCGAACGCGGACGAGTTCATTCTGTATCCGGATCCGGACGAATCGGGCATCAGGTCGTAGGATTGGGTCAAGGCGTTCCACGAGTACGCGGTGAAACGGACCGTGCCCACCGCGGCGTTGACCCCGTCCGCTTTCAATACGACCTCGCCAAGCGGCGGCTGGGCCGATTCGATCTTTGGCCGTTGGGTCACTTGGAACACCTGGCCGATCAATTCGGGCCTCAAAAGCTGCGCGCTCTTGAAATCGGTTTGGTCCAAAGCCGCGTCCGCGTCCGGCGTGAACAAAATGTCGTTCAAATTGCTTCGTTTCAGATCCGCGCTCGCGTCGGGCAAGAAGTCGCCCGCGCCCAAATAGGTCCCGCGGTCCGGGGACGGCGCGGTCGCGTACCGGCGGACGCCGTCTTGGCCCAATCCTACGTTGCGGTAGAAAACGCCTTCGCCGGCCGTGCCGTCCGCGCCCGCGGCCTGCCCGAAGAACGTCGCGTTGTCGTTGTCGTATTGCACCCGCGCGTGGAAAAGCGAAGTCAGCTGGTAATCGGTTCGCTGGTCGGCGTCCCTTTGCGCGTAGTACGTCGTTTCGCCCAATCCGGTTTCAGAAACGCCCACCGCCCACGGGACGCTGAAAGTGGAGCTGTCGAAATAAGAAAAGCTGGTCAGGTTTTGGCCTTGGATCTCGAACCAAATCCGCTTCGGGCCGTGCCATCCGTTGTTATTGTATTGGTTCACCTTGGTTCCGTCGGCGCTGAATCCGTAAAACAGCTGGTCGGTCCAAAGCCTGTCGCCGTAGTATTCGCTCAGCGCGGGCCTGTCCGTCGAACGGAATTCCTCGCCCGCGCCGCCCCAAAGGGCGGCGACGTCGGTCCCGCTTTTGGAAACCTGCAGCCCGACGAAGCCGTCCCACGGCATCTGCGGGTCCTTTTTGGCCGCCGACCCGGCCGGGTCGGCCGCGTACGGATCCGCGCTGATTTTGAATTGGCTGGCGATTTGCTCGACAGTCTCGTTGTAATCCTTGATGCTGAGCACGTATATCGGGACCCCGACGTAGCGCGCCGGGCTCGTGTCGCGGTACTCAAGCGCCCCGGAAAAATCGATTTGGGCCAAATAGCCGTTGGCGGCCGTCTCGGTCAGCTTGATGCTCGAATACGGGTAATCCATGCCGTTGAACTTCGGCGCGCCGGTCTTTTGCCTTCCGGCCACGGAAACGGTCGAAGGCCCGTGGTACGCCAAATCCCGGTAATCCGCGCTGGGCTCGTTCAGGTAAAGGACCGAGCTGCCGACCTGCATCGCGTATCCGTACGCGAACGCGCCGCCGCCCGAGTCGTTGCCGGGATCTTTTGGCATCCTGACCTTGGTCAGCCCGCCCACGGATTTGAGCGAATAGCCAAAGCTCAGGGTCGGGTAGTAATAGTTCGCGGCGTTCTCGATCATCAGGCTCAGGTTGTACGAATAGGACACGTTGGCGTGGTTGTTGCCGTGCTTGAAGATTTCGCCGACCGCGTAATTCCGGGCGTCGTCCGCCTGGAAGCGGTTGTGCCGCCCGCTGTTGTTGGTGGGTTGCGCGAATTGCGGGTTGGTGTGGTAAATGATCGAAAGGTTCAGGTAATACCGTTCGTGGCCGCTGCGCAAATCCTCGCCCGCCTCGCTTGTGTCGTATCTCTTGTTGTCGAAATAAAAGTAAGCGGGTAAAGACGACGCCGATCCCATCGTCGCGCCGACGTCGAACCAACCCGGGAAAGCGAAAACCCTTGCGAACAGGTCGGGCCGGCGGTCGAGGTTGGCCAGCGGCAGCCTGTCCAGCCCGTCGGCGCTGAACGCGGTGGCGAAAAGCAGCGCGGGGTCGATCGAGTTGGCGTCGTTGATTCGCGGGTCGCTGACCGCGTTCGGGCCGCTGAGCTGCAGCGACCTGCGCGCCATCAGGGTGCTTGGGGCCTTCGATCCGGCGGCCGCGAGCCGGCGTTGGGAGTTTTGGACTTGCCCCACCGTGATCGCGCCCGCAAGGTAGAAATACGTGACCGCGCCGCCGCGGGCGTTGGTCTGCACGCCCCCGACCGCGATCCGGGGCACGTAGGAGAACGCCTCGGTCTGGCCGATCGGCGCGTACGATTGGTCCCACCGCTCGTTGACGTTGGCCAGATCGATCAACTGGCCGATGTTCGCGGGGAATTCGCTGCGCGAGTATTTCAAGCCCTTCAGCAGGTGCGCGTAGGGAATCCCCGCGCACTCGTTTTTGCCCAGGTTGAAGTTCAGTTTCCACATCCCGATGCTCAGCGCCTCGGGATCGTGGAACATCGACCCGTTGCCCCCGAACACGTACACGTTCCCGTCGCGCGCGACCATGTTGGCCAACCCGGTCACGTATTGCTTCCACGGCAAAACCATCGACGCGGACAGCGCCGGCTGCGCCGCGGCGTTGGCGTCGACCGAGTCGCTGACGCGCTGCTTGGCGTTCACGTACCACGCCGGGTGGTCTTCCTTGCTGAAGAAAAAGGGGCTGTTCAGCCAACTGGCCGGGTAGTTGCGCACCATCGCCTGCGGGTTGACGTTTATCGCGCCGTCCACGGAAAAACCCGGCGCCCACGCGCCCGCGTCGCTGGCGTAGACGGATTCGGAGATCCTGACCACCGTCGCCTGCTTGCCCGGGTCTCGGATCATTTCGTCGTAACCGTAAGGGTCCGCCTCGTCCGCGGGCCGGATCGAATCGATCGCCTGGTCGGGCACCAAAAGCAAATAAAGCACGTTCGAGTCGCTTCCCTCGTCCTGGGCGATCTCAACGACCTTCTTGTTCCTCAGATCCGGATAGGCCGCCGCCAGGGCGGCGACGTCGAATTCGTACAGGACGTTGCCGAACGCGTCGACGCGCGCGGCGTCGGCTTCGTTCGTCAAGACGAAGAAACCGCCGTTTTTCAGCTCGACGCCCTGGAAATTGTTGTTTTGGTACGAACGGACCTTCCCGACCTTGCGTCCCAGCGCCGCGGGCGTGGAATGGAATGGCGCCGCCGCGTTTTGGGCGGCCGCGGGGGCCAAAGCGACCGTCGGGGCCGGCGCGCCGGAAGCGCAAGCGGCCACGGCCCCCAAACCCGCCGCGGCGATCGCGGCGGAGCGCGAAACGGCCAGCCAACCCGGTTTGCGTTTGAGCATTTGCTTTTTTCTCCCTTGTCGTGGGAATCAAGCGCCCGCGGTTACGGGCGCGAAAACGGGCAAACGCGCCTTTTTGGGAAATCGGTTTGGCCGTTTGCTTGGTTCAATTATACTTGGTTTATTTTGCGATTCTGCTTATTGTGGCCCGAAGCGAACCCGGCCGCCGAATTCAGTTTCGCCGGGCTTCGGTGCTTTTTCGGAGCCGAGCCGTTCAATTTGAGCGGCACCGAAGGTTTTTTGGGCGGACGGGGTTTTTGGGCGAGCGGCCTGAACCCTTTGATCCGCGGCGCTGGTTTTGGTTGTGCCAAAGGCTTGGCCGCCGACTGGAGTTTGATCGGCTTGGCCTGCCCGTTCGGTCGCGAGCCTTTCGCCGCGGCGGGCGGCGCGGTCTTGGTCGCAAGCGAAGCCCCTCGTTTCGTTTCGCCGCCCGACGGTTCTTTTTCGGCCAAAGAAAGCGGTTTTGGCTTTATGGGTTGGGGCGTTGGCCTCCAGTTCAGGCTCGGGCGCGCTGTTTTGCCTTCGGACAGGACGGTCAACCCGTACGTCGCGCCGCCAAGCGCCGCGGACGCGATTAGGGCGACCAGGAACGGGATCCACCAGTCGCCAGCAATCGCCCCGGCGCCGAAGACCGCGTTCGGGTCGGTGTTGAAGCCGCTGAAATCGAACCGGTTGAAGCCGTACCCCGACGTTTGGCTTGACGTTGGCATCACGTCGTAGGTTTGGGTCATGGCGTTCCAGGCGTACGCGACGAAGCTGACCGTCCCCGCCGCGCTGTCGTAAGCCTCGGCCATCAACGCGACCTTGCCAAGCGGCGGTTGCGTTGCTTCCACCCTTGGCTCTTGCGTCACGTTGAACACGTTGCCGATCAGCTCGGGCTTCAGGAACGTGCCGTTCATGAAATCGGTTTGGCTCAGGTTTAGGCTCGGATCCGGTTTGTACAGGATGCCGTCCAGGTTGTTCCGCTTGAATCCCGCGGGCACGTCGGCCACGAAGTCGCCAGCGCCAAGGTACGAGCCGCGCGTGCCGGCTTGGTGGGTGTCGTAAACCTCGGATCCCGGCTCGGTCTCGGTGATGGTGCGGTAACCGATGCCCTCCTGCAGCGTCGGGTCGGCCGCGTCGACGGTCTGCCCGAAAAACACCGCGCCCGATCCGGGATGCGCGATCCGCGTCTTGAAAAGCGCCGCGAACAGCGGGCTGAACGTCACCCCGATGTTTTTTTGCGCGAAGTAAGTCGCTTCCGTGAGCGCCGGGTCGTACGTTCCCATGTTCCATTCGACCACGAACAGCGTTTTGGTGTAATCCCGCTTGCTTATCGCCCACGAGTAACTGACGTACTGCCCGTTGCCGTTGTAGACTTGGTGCCTGTCCAAATCGAACCAAACCCGCTTCGGTCCATGCCATCCGGCGTTCGAATACTGATCCCAACTAGGATCTTTCGTTTGCTTGTTGAATCCGTAGAAGAGTTGGTCGGTCCAAAGCTTGTTGCCGTAGTATTCGCTTATCTCGGGCTGATTTGTCGCGGCGAACGTTTCGCCGACGGTTTGGCCGGACTCGTTCTTTTTGTTCCAAAGGCTCGAAACGACGTCCCCGTTCTTTGCCGTCTGCAACCCGACGAAATCGCTTCAAGGCATGAGCGGGTCGGATTTGTCGGTTTGCGACGCTACTTCTGCGGCTGTCGCGTAAGGGTTTGCGCTGATTTTGAAGGTGCTGGAAATCTGTTCGACGGTCTCGTTGTAGTCTTTGATGCTGACCACGAAAATCCCCACTCCCAGCGCCCTTGCCGGATCGGTCTCTTTTTGGTCGTGCGTGCCCGAAAAATCGATCGTGATTTGGTATCCGCTCGCGCCTTGGTCCTTCGTTTCGATCCACGAATAAGGGTAAAGAATCTGGTTGTTTCCCTGGGGCGAAACGTCGTTGAATCTGGCGTTGCCCAACGTCTTCTCGTCGCCGATCATCACCGTGGAAGGGCCGTGGTACGCGAGATCCTTCGCCGCGACGCTTGGCTCGTTAAGATACAGAATCGATCCGCCCACCTGCATCGCGTATCCGTAAAGGTGCGAATCCTCCGATTCCGCGTTGTCCGCGCTCTTTGGCATCCGCACTTTCGTCAGGCTGCCCACGGATTTGAGCGAGTAGCCGAAACTCAGCGTCGGGTAATAGTAGTTGACCGCGTTCTCGATCATCAGGCTGAGGTTGTACGCGTACGAGGTGTTGGTCAGGTTGGCGCCCGATTCGTCGTGGGCGAACACCTCGCCCACCGCGTGGGTCTCGCCCGATTGCGGGAACGCCCTCCTGCCGATGTCGGTTTTCTTGTCTTTCAGGTTCCCGGTCGGGCTTATCCCGCCTTGGTTGATGTACCACCATTGCCCGCCGCGGATGTCCGTCCCCGAACCGTCGCTGTTCAGGTAATGCTTGCCGTCGAAATAAAAGTAGGCGGGCAGCGAGGAAGCCGAAGCCATCGTCGCGCCGACGTCGAACCAGCCCGGGAACGCCAGGACTTTGTCGAACAGGCGCAATTGGTATTGCACGGAAAACAGCGGGACCTTGGCGAGTTCCGCGACGCTGAACGCGGTCGCGAACAGCATCGCCGGATCGATCGAGTTAGCGGCGGTGTTGGCCGGGTCGGTGACCGCGTTCGCGCCCGTGAGTTGCAGCGATCTGCGCTTAAGCAGCGTTTCGGGCGCAGCCGAGTTCGGCCCGCCCAGCCGGTGCTGTGACGCCTTGACCTGCCCGACCGTGATCGCGCCGGCCAAATAGAAGTACGAGACGGCGTCGCCGCGCGCGTCTGTCTGCACGCCGCCCACGGCGATCCGCGGCACGTAGGTGAAATCTTCGGTCTGCCCGATCGGCGCGTGCGACTCGTTCCACCGCGCGTTGACGTTGCTTAGGTCGATCGTCGCGGAAAGGTCGGCGGGGAACTGATCGCTTGAGTATCTCAGGTTTTTGAGCAAATAGGCGTACGGGATCCCGACGCAGTTGTTCCGCGCCTGGTTGAAGTCGATTTTCCACATCCCCACGCTCAACGCCTCGGGATCGTGGAACATAGACCCGTTGCCCCCGAAGACGTAGACGATTCCGCCGTGCGCGACCATGTTGCCAAGGCTCGTGACGTACTGTTTCCACGGCATGACCATCGATCCGCCGACCGCGGACGAGTTTTCCGCGACCGCGTCGCTGATCCGCTGCTTGGCGTTCGCGTACCACGACGGATGATCTTCCTTGCTGAAGAAGTCCGGATTGTTTTTCCATTGCGTCGGGTAGTTGGCGACCATCGCCTGCGGGTTGATCGCGACCGCCTGGTTGACGAAAAACCCCGGCGTCCACGCCGAATCGGTCGTCTCGTAGACTTTCTCCGTTATCTGGACGACGACGGCCTGCTTGCTTGGGTCCCTGACCATCTCGTCGTACCCGTAAGGGTCGTCTTGGTCGGTCGGTTGGATCGAGCCGATCGTCTGGGCGGGCGCGAGCAACAAGTAAAGCACGTTGGAATCGCTTCCCTCGTCCTGGGCGATTTCGATCACTTTCTTGCCGTTAAGCGTCGGATGGTTCTTGCCCAGCTCGCTTGGGCTGAATTCGTACAGGACGTTGCCGAACGCGTCGATCCGCGCGGCGTCGGTTTCGCCCGTCAATACGAAAAAGCCCCCGTTCTTGAGTTCGACGCCCTGGAAATTGCTGTTTTGGTGCGACCGGACTTTGCCCACCTTTTTGCCAAGCGATTCGGGCGTGGAATGGAAATTGGCGTTCGCTACCTTGCGGGCCGCGGCTTGGTTTTGCGCGCCAACCCGCCCGGGAACGTTGATTGTCCCCAAGCCGACGGCGATCCCGCCCGCGGCGAGGCACGGAAGCGAAAGCCAACGGACGATTCTGCGTTTCGTGATCATGCTTTTTATTTGAGCTTGGTTTTTCTTGGTGCCTGCGGCGCTACGATTTGCTTCGTTTGGTTCGAGCCGACGATGCGGATGTTTGGCTGGTTAACGGGTCTGCTGCCTGGCGAGACGTAAGGCGACTTGGTCGGCGGCACGACGCGGACCTTTTCTGGCTGCTTGCTCGGGTTGGCCAGTTTGTTCGCCAGGTTGTTTTTCAGGTCGCGGTTGTGGCGGCGGCGCGATTCCAGCACCGCGATCGTGATCGCCAAGGCGACGATGATCGCCGCCAGGACGCTGCACGAGATGATCGTGACGGTCAGCCAGTAGTTGGATTCGTTGCCGGCGAACGCCAGGCGGTTGATTTGGTAGAACGATGAGGCGTTTGTCATAGGGGTGTACTCGTATTGGTCGATTAGGCTGTTCCATGAGTATGCGGTCAAAACGACGGTCCCGGTGTCGTAATTCGGGTCGGTGGCGATCAGGATCAGTTGGCCGTGCGGACCGGTCGAGTAGGAACGGTCGGGCTGGAAGTCCAGCTTGAATATCTTGCCCACGTGCTCGGCGCGGACGATGTAGACGGGTTGGGCGAACTGGGGCATGGTCACCTCGGTGATCGCGTCCCAGATGTTGATGCGCCACACGGCGGAGAAGATTTCGTTCTCGGGGCGGAACGTTCCCGTGCCCAGGACGTTTTCGCGTTCGAGCGTCAGGGTTTGGTAGGTGAAGTCGTAATTGCTTTCGACCGCGTACCGGTAGGCGATGCCCTCGGCCGGGTTGACCGAGGTCAGCGAGCTGAATTGGCCGTAAAGCAGCTCGCTGTTGCCGTTGGCGCTTGGGTTCGTGCGGGTGTCAAGCAGCACGTTGAAGTCGATCGAGCTGTTCGTGGAGATTTCTTGTTCCGCGTAGTAATTGTTGGCGGTGACGTCGGCGGACGCGTTGAAGTTCCACGGCACCTGGGTTTGGTCGTTGGCCAGCTCGAACCAGACTTTCTTGGTCCCCCCGGCGGTTTTCACAACGGTCGTCCCGCCCGTGGTCGTGTAGTAGTTGCAATACAGGTGGTTGGACCAGAGATCGTCGCCGTAGTATTCGCTGATTTGCGGTTTTTTGGTGATCGCCAGGACGTCGCCTTGGAGACTATTTCTGTCGGACCACAGGCTGCCGACCGTTGTCCCGTCTTTTGACGCGGACAGGTTGACGAACGTGTTCCACGGCATTTTCGGCGACTGTTTGGCTGAAGTCGTGGAACCGTACGGGTCTTCGCCGATTTTGAATTGCTGGGTTATCGTCGGCACCGTGTCGTTCCAGTCTTTGATTCCCGAAACGAAAACGGCCATACCCAAATTTCTAGCAATTCCGTCGACAGCGCTGTGGCTCGTCCCAGCAAACACCACCGTACTTCCGTTATACGTCGTGTACGGGAAAGTGCTTGTTATCTTTTCGTACAGCGGCGTTCCAAGGAGCGTTTCGTCGCCGATCGTCACGGAAGAAGCGCCGTGGAACGCCAAATCTTGGTAATCCCCGCTTGGTTCGTTCCAATACAGAATCGAAGCGCCGACCTGCATCGCGTATCCGTAAACGTAAGGGTCTTGGTCGGGATTGTCGGCGGATTTTGGCATTTTCACCTTAGTCAATGATCCAAGCGATTTGAGCGAATATCCGTACGCCAGCGTCGGGTAGTAATAGTTCGCCGCGTTCTCGATCGTCAGGCTTAAGGTGTAAGAATAAGAAAGATTGGTTTTCGTGTTTCCGTCGGCTAAATCGCTTCCGGCATGGGCCAAATTGAACACTTGGCCTATTTCGCTCTGACCGGTGAATTTGTCGGCAAAATGCCAGCGCCCGTGCTTGTTCAGGTGGCTATTTTCAGATAGAGTTGGGGTTGAGGACAAACTTGAATATTTGTTTGAAACTTCTGTACTATTTTGCCCGTCGTTCGTGTCGTAATCTTTCGCGTCGAAATAAAAGAACCCGCCCAAGGAAGAGGACGAGGCCATCGTCGCTCCGACGTCGAAATAGCCCGGGAACGCGAAAACGTTCTCGAAAATCGATTGGTGCTGGGTCATGTTGTACGCAAGCGGGATTTGCGCCAGAACGTCCAGACTCAACGCGGTCCCGAAAAGCATCGCGGGATCGATCGAGTTCACTTCGGTGGCTTTCGGCAAATTGACCGTGTTCGGGCCGTTAAGCTGCAACGACCGCTTTTCTTGGATCGTGCCGACCACGTTGTCGGTTTGCGGGTTGGCGGGGGCGTCGCCGTCGCGCGTTTGCGAGTTCACGACCTGGCCAACGGTGATGCCGCCCGCGAAATAGACGTAAGACGTCTTGTCGCCGCGGGCGTTTGACTGCACG
>CAZPGT010000017.1:0-11799 GCA_964586345.1 uncultured Mycoplasmatales bacterium
GTAACAACAATAAAAAAAAAAAATATTACAAAAAAAAAAACGCCCCCGCGGGGGCGCTTTTTTTATTTGCTGATGTTGTACGGTTTGGTGAAAAGCGACCCGACCGCCGCGTCCGGGGGCAGTTTCATGACGTGCCCCGGGGCGTGGTCGCCGGGCAAATCGAGTTCCGCCGCGCTGCAAATCATCCCCGCCGACTCGCGCCCGAACAGCTTGGATCGGGCGATTTCCCTGCCGTCGGCGACCATGCCGCCCGGCAAGACGACGACCACGAGCATCCCCGCGACCACGTTGGTCCCGCCGCACACGATCCGCACAACCCCTTCCTTGCCCACGTCGACCGCGCAATCGTTCAGGTGGCTGTCGGGGATCTGCTGGATCTCGACCACCTTGCCCACCACGAACGGGATCTTCCCCGCGTAGGGGCGCAACGCGAGCCCGGTGATCCTTTCCAGCGCGCCGACCAACGCCTCGCTAGGCTCGTTCAGGCCGCTGGACAGCACGAGGTTTTTTTCGCTGGCGCGCCGCAGGTTGAACCCGAGCAACCGCCTTTGCGGGCCGTAAAAGGCGGTCAAATCGCCTTCGGAAACTATTTCCTCGGGTTGCTCCGGCCCGCTGATTTTGGCGATCAGCGTGTCCTGCAGCGTGTGCTTGTTGTAAAAAAGGTTCAAAAACCGTTCCATGGCCGCTTATTTCGCCTGGATGTAGACCGCGTAAGCGTTCATCCCCGTGTGCACGCTTATGACCGAGGACAGGTTGGTGAAGGCGATTTTCGTCCCCGGGGGCAAAAGCTTGCGGAATTCCTCCAGGATCGCCCTGTTGGTTTTTTCGTCCAGGATCGTGGTCATGACGCTGACGTGGCGGATGCCGTTTTTGCGCCATTGGACCATTTTGTCCGCGTAGTCGAGGATCACCTTGCGCGCGTCCGCGTCGCCGTGGCTTTTGTCGAAGTGCTCCAACACGCCGTCCTTGCTGTGCATCTTGATGAGGATCTTGATTTTCAGCGTCTTGACGAAAAACGCCTTCCACCCGCGCAGCCGCCCGCCCGCGATGAGCTGGGACACGTCGTTGACGACGATCGCGCCGATCAGCTTCTCGCGGTCTTTCGCGACGACCGCGTCGATTTCCTTCACGTCGAACCGATCGGTTCGGGCGAAATGCTCCTTCAGGTTCTCGATCGTGAACCCGATGCCGTTTTCGACCGCCAGCGCGTCCACGACGTGGAACCTGTCCGACCCGATTTCGTTCTCGATCATCTGCCACGAGTTGAACGTCCCCGAAAGGATCCGGTCGATCGGGATGCCGACCACGTGGTCGTACTCTTTCAGCAGCTCGCCGACTTTCTGCTCGACCTCGGAGATCTGGGTCTGGCCCGTCTGGAACTTGACGTGGGGCGCGAACTGCTTGCTCAACCCCTCCAAATCGATGTCGATGCCCGCGCGGTAAACCGTTTCTTTCTTGTTCTCGGTCTTGGTGATGAAAAGCGGCACCATGTAAACGTCTTGTTCGGGCGTTTCGGGCATGTTGGCCGAAGAATCGATCAAGTAGGCGATTTTCATGCTGGGGTTTTTCCTGCCTCGTGCGAATGTTTAACAAACATTATAATATGCAAATCAAAACTTGTTGGGAAAAAACGCTTATTTTATGTTAATATTCATAAGATTTCGAAGCGAGAAATCCAACGTCACGAAAGGCAAACAGCGAAGTTTAATGTTCCATCATTTCGATAATTCTGGATCAGCGCCGCAAGAGGCCGCTGCAAAAGCCGAAGAACCCATGAACCCGGTTCCGGCAAATTCAGAGCAGCCCGCCGAGGGCCAAGAGGAAAAACCGATCGAGAAAGCGATCGTCAGCACGAGCAAAATCATGGAGGTCGGCGGCCACATCGGCTTTTCCAAGCGCCGGTGGAACCCCAAGATGCGCCCGTTCATATACACCAAGCGCGGGATCAACTACAACCCCTCCTACGACGTGCTGAACCTGCCCATGGTGCACGAATGCCTGCGGAAGGCGTTCGACTTTCTGTCGGAAGTCTCCAGAAACAACGGCGCGATCCTGTTCGTCGGCACGAAAACGCGCCAGGTGCAAGAGCTCATCAAGACGATCGCCAAGCGCGTGCCGAGCATCCACTACATCTACCAGCGCTGGCTGGGCGGCACGCTGACCAACTTCAAGACGATCAACAACTCGATCAAGCAGCTGAACCGGCTGAGCGAACGCGTGCAGACCGGGTTGACCGAATACACGAAAAAAGAGCAGATCCTGATCGTCAAGAAACTGAACAAGCTCGAAAAATTCTTCGGGGGGATCCGCAACATGCCCGGCCTGCCGCACGCCATCGTGGTCGACGACCCGGTCCACGAAAAGAACGCGGTTACCGAGGCGCGGAAGCTGAACATCCCGGTCGTGGCGATCTCCAACACGAACGCCAACCCGGACTTAATCGATTACATCGTCCCCGCGAACAACACCTCGATCCGCTCGATCACCCTGTTCATGAACCTGCTCGCGGACGCGGTGGCCATCGGCAAGAACGACAACCCCGTGTTCGCGTTCAAGCCGGACGAGGAGATAGTCATCCCCCACCTGAACCGGGAACGCTACGAGAACCGCAACGTCGTCAGCAGGCAGCACGGCTACAGGGAAATCCACAGCCGCCGCCGCGAAGCCGCGTCCCAAACGCCTTCGGCCGCCGAAGGGCAGCAACCAGCCGACGCGGCCGCGTCCGAGGCAAAATAATCGTTAAATCGGCCAAGCGTTAATTTATACTTATACCATGCGCACCGTGCGCCCGCGCGCGGCGGCACTTAAACGACACACAGCAGACGGTTGGATCACATGGCAGGCAAAGACAACAAGAAAACGCTGAAAATCAAATCATCGTCGAAAGACATCGAGCAGTTCGAAAGAGTCAAGCTGGAAGAAACCAAGGTGATCGTGGGCAATTCCGCGAAGCTTAACCCCGATCAGATCCTGTTGGACGACCTGAAGATTCAATTGCAGACCGCGACCGACAAAAACGTCATCAACAGCATCAAAAAAGAAATAAAGATCCTGGAAAAGAAGATTGCCAAAAAAACGAAGTAGTCCCCGTTTGCCCGTCGCGAAAAAACGCGGTCCGTAGATGTTTGTCAATTTAAACGTCAAATCAAGCTATTCGCTGCTGTCATCAACCCTGTCGATCGACGACATCGTCCGCTTCGCCGTCGAGCACAACCAAAAGCACGTCGCGCTGACGGATTTCAACGTCCTGCACGGCGCGGCCGAGTTTTTCGACGCTGCGACTAAAAACGGGCTCGTCCCGGTCATCGGGCTGGAGATCTTTTACGAGCCGCAGGGCTGCGGTTTGGTCCTGTTCGCCAAGACCAACGCCGGCTACGCCAATCTGCTCAAGATTTCCAGCCGCGTCATGACGAAGGCCGATTTCGACCTGAACGACTTTCTGGACGGCGTCGCGGTCGTGGTCAAGTCCGGTGACTTCAAGACCGCGAGAAAAAAGGACGTTTACGTCGCGGGCTCGAACGGCGCGGACGGCATCGCGCTGAGCGAGGTCAATTGCGCGACGGAAGCGGACGCGTATTTGCTCAACGTCCTGGACGCGATCAAAAACGAGCGGACGTTCCCCTCGCCCGACGCGGCATACGACCCGTCCATGGGACGGGCGTTTTTGACCGCGGAGCAGGCGAAGGCCAGATACACGCCCACGCAACTGCAGAACGCGCGGAAGCTCGTGGAAGGCGTCAGCGTCGACCTGAACGCGCTGCGCACCAGCCTGATGAGATTCCCCGCGCCGAAGAGGATCGGCTCGCGCGTTTACCTGCAGACGCTTTGCAAGGAGGGCCTGAAAAAGCGCCTGGGCAGCGAAAAGGCGGTCCCGGCCCGATACGTCGAGCGGCTCAGGCACGAATTGGAACTCATCAACGACATGGGGTTCAACGACTATTTCCTCATCGTCTACGATTTCATCAACTGGGCGCGGAAGCAAAAAATCACCGTCGGCCCGGGGCGGGGATCCGCGGTCGGGTCGCTGGTGTCCTACAGCCTGCACATCACGGACGTCGACCCCTTGGCGTTCAATTTGATTTTCGAGCGCTTCCTGAACCCGCAGCGCAAATCGCTGCCCGACATCGACATCGACATCATGGACACCCGCCGCGAGGAGGTCATCGATTATCTGTTCGGCAAGTACGGATCCGACCACGTCTGCCAGATAATCACGTTCCAGCGGATCAAGGCGAAGATGGCGATCCGCGACGTGGGCCGGGTGCTGAACGTCGATTTGGAGGAAATCGACGTGATCACCAAACTGATCGGCGCGGGCCAGGACGAGGATTTGGCCGCGGCGATCGCCCAAAGCGCGAAGTTGCGCCAAAAACTGCAAGAGTACCCCGACCTGGCGAAGATCGCCGCGCGACTCATCGGCTTGCCCCGCCAAATCGGCACGCACGCGGCGGGGATCGTTTTGAGCGACGAGACGATAACCGACGTCATCCCGGTCCAAACCGGGCTCAACGGCCGGCTGACGTCGCAGTTTTCCATGGAGCACCTGGAACGGTTCGGGTTGCTGAAAATGGATTTGCTCGGGTTGAAGAACCTGACGATCGCCGACAGCATCATCGCTTTGGTCAAAGAGAACGGGGGCGAGCGGATCCACCTTGGCGACATCCCCCTGAACGACAAGGCGACGTTCGATCTTTTCGCGCAGGGGCAGACCAACGGCATTTTCCAGTTCGAGTCGCACGGGATGAAGCGGGTTTTGAAGCAGATGGTCCCCAAATCGATCGAGGACCTGTCGCTCGTGTCGTCGCTGTACCGCCCCGGGCCGCAGGACAACATCCCCTCGTTCATCGCCCGGCGCAACAAGCAAGAGCCCGTCACGTACATCTCCGGCGACCTCAAACCGTTCCTGGAGGGCACCCAAGGCATAATCGTGTACCAGGAACAGGTGATCCAAATCGCGCAGGCGGTGGCGGGTTTCTCCTTGGCCGAGGCCGACGTGTTCCGCCGCGCCATCTCCAAAAAGCGCGAGGACGAGCTGCTTTCGCTGCGCAGCCAGTTCGTCGCGGGCGCGGCAAAGAACGGGTACGCCAGGAAAGACGCGGAACGCATCTACGAATACATCCTGCATTTCGCCAACTACGGGTTCAACCACTCGCACGCGATCGCGTATTCGCTTTTGGGCTATTGGCTCGCGTATTTCAAGGCGCACCACCCGCTGGAATTCTACGTCACTTTGCTCGAGGCGAACGCCGGGGACGAAAAAAAGACCCAAACCTACGTCGCCGAGGCCAAAACGAAGCGGATCCGGTTCCTGTGCCCAAGCATCAACAGATCGCGCGCGTCGTTCGCGACGGCGGGCGACGGCATCGTCTTCGGGTTCAACGCGATCAAGGGCGTGGGCAGCGAGACGGTCAAGAAAATCATCGCGTGCCGCGAGGCCGAGCCCGGCCGCGCCTTTTCTGATTACGTTTCCGCGGTCCGGGGGTTGCACGCGGCGAAGGTAACGCAAAAGACGATCGAGACGCTCGTCCGCGCGGGTTGTTTCGACGAATTCGGGCTCAACCGCAAAACGATGGTCGAAAACCTGCCGATGATCCTCAAGCTCAGCCTTTTCAGTAGGGAGATCGACGGCTCGCAGTACGAAATCAAAAAAGCCGAAATGGACGAGGCCGAAGCGGACGAGTACGCCAAGGCGCAGGAGGAACTGTTGGGGGTGGGCTTCGCGCCGCGGTCGGACGGCGAAGCGCTTCTGGAGCGCATCGGCGCGAACGAAAAAGACCTTACCCCGCTCGAAGCGATCGCTTCCGAGCCGAACGGCTATTTCACGTGCCTGGTGAAAATAGCGTCCGTGTACGGGAAGAAGACCAAGACCGGCGCGCCGATGGCCGTTTTGACCCTAAGCGACGCGACCGCGGCGGGCCTCGCGGTTTTCGTCTGGGAATTCGCCTTGGAAAGATACGGAACGCTTTTGGCCAAGGGCAACGTCTTGCTGGTCGGGCTGCGGAAAGACGGCAAAGGCGTGACTTTGAGCAAAGTTTTCAAACGTTACGATCCCGGGAAAGAAAGGTTGGTCGGGACCAGCGAAGATGAATAGCACGATCGAAACGGCCGTCGTCGTCGACGGCAATTCCCTGGCGTACCGCGCGTATTACGCGACCCTGCCACAGGTCCAATACTGCCTCGCGCACGGAATCGCGCCCAACAACGCCATCAAGCTGATGTCGATCATGGCGCTGAAGATCTTGAGGGAGCACGCCCCGCGGTACGCGTTGATCGCGTTCGACGAAGGCAAGAAAACGTTCCGGAACGATTTGTTCGAGCCCTACAAGGCCAACCGCCCCAAAACCCCGCCCGAGCTGATCGACCAAATGGCCGCGGTGCGCGAAATCATGCCGCATTGCGGCTACCGCGTCTGCTCGCGCGGGGACATGGAGGCGGACGACGTCATCGGCAGTTTCGCCGCGCTCACCGAGCGAAACGGCGTGCCGTGCAAAATCTTCAGCTCGGACCGGGACATGCTGCAATTGGTCGGCCCGCTCACGGAAGTGCACCAGCCCAAAAAGGGCGTGACCGAGATCCAGGTGCACAGCGCGGCGAACTTCGCGGCGCTCAACGAGGGGCTGGCGCCCGGGCAGATCCCCGACTACAAAGGGATCGTGGGCGACAGCTCGGACAATCTGCCGGGCGTGAGGGGCATCGGCAAAAAGACCGGCGTCGCGCTGATCCTAAAGTACGGGTCGCTCGAGAGCGTTTTCGCGCACCTAAGCGATTTGCCCGCGTCCCAGCAAAAGTTGCTACGCGCGGGCGAGGAAACCGCCAGGCTGTGCAAGCGGCTGGCGACGATCCAAACCGATTTGTTCGCGGGCGTGCCGCTGGACTCGTTCCAAAGGCTGCCCCAGCAGGCCGAGACGCTGATGGACCGTTTCAGAAAATACAAAATCAACAACATGGACCGATACGTCTTTTAGGTATCGTCGGGTTTTAGCATGCCAGAATTGCCAGAAGTGCAGATCGTCGTCGAGGAATTGCGAAGTTCGGTTCTCGGCCAAAAGATCGTAGACGTCGCCGTGACCGTCCCAAAAGTGATCAAGAACGCGTCCGTGCGCGCCTTCAAGTCGTATTTGGTCGGCGAGACGTTCCGGCGCGTCGACCGCGTCGGCAAATACATCGTCTTCCACCTGAGCAACCGAAAGGTCCTGGTGTCGCACCTGCGGATGGAGGGCAAATATTTCTTCGAGGCCAAAACCGATCCGTACGACCGCAGGCACGTTTTGGTGCGCTTCGTTTTCGCGGACGCGGAACTGCGCTACCACGACACGCGCCGGTTCGGCACGTTTTACGTCTACGGCGAATCCGACTACATGGAAGCGAAGGAACTCAGCAAGCTGGCGCTGGACCCGCTCAGCGAAAAGTTTGGCGCTTCGTACCTGTCCGCGAGACTTAGCAAGACGCGCCGGGCGATCAAGACCGCGCTTTTGGACCAAACCGTCGTCGCGGGCATCGGGAACATTTACGCGGACGAGATTTTGTTCGCGTGCGGCATCCATCCCAAAACCCCGGCCGCGGCGCTGACGATGGGACACATGCGCGCGATCGCCAAAAACGCGCGGTCGATCCTGAAGGACTCGATCCGGCACAAGGGCACGACGATCGCGTCCTATCTGTTCAAAAAAGACCACGCGGGATCGTTCCAAAACAAACTGAAGGTGCATACGAAGGCGAAACGCCCGTGCCCCGGGTGCGCGACGGCCATCGCGAAAATCAAGGTCAACGGGCGGGGCACTTACTTTTGCCCGAACTGCCAGCGGGAGCCGCGATGCTAATCTGCGTCACGGGGCGCAGCGGGACGGGCAAGACGACGATCCTGAAGCTGCTTTCTGGCGAATGGCGCGTCGCGACGATGGATACGCTCGTCCACGACCTTCTGTACAGGCGCGGCCAGCCCGGATACGAAATCGTCGCGCGCGCCTTCGGGCCTAGCTACGTCACGCCGGATCGGGTCGATCGCGAAAGGCTGGGGGCCCTGGTTTTCTCCGACAAGGCCCAATTGGGAAGGCTGAACGCGCTGATGCAACCCCAAATCGCCAGACTCCTATGCGGCCTGAGGCGATCGAGCGCGGGCCGAACCGTCCTCGTCGAGGCCGCCGCGGTTCTGTCCAACATGGATCGGTACGCCCGCTTTTTCGACAAAATGATCTTGATCACCGCCCCCGAGGCGCTGATCGAAAAAAACGCCCGAGCCCGTTTCAGGCACGTTTCGGGCGACGTTTACGAATACATGAAAACCCCCGAAAACCCGGCGCTTTTCGACCTAGTCGTCCACAACGACAAAACCCCCGCGGCCGCCGCCGAAACAATCCGCTCGTTCCTGGCCGGACAAGGCCAGAAAACGCGATAGTCGCGGACCATTTGCCCGGCGTTCGGCAACGTTTTCCACGGATTGTGGAAAACCCCGGTTTTTCGCGGCAAAAAACGGCGTTTCAGGGTGTTTTTTTGTGGAAAACTTTTACCGAAATCAACTTTTTCCCGCCCACCTTTTCCGCCTTGAATATCTCTTTTTGGAAATAGGGTTTTTGTGGATATACTTATTTACGCTTACACGGCGAATATCATCTCGGACGGGGGTATTGGAACATGGTTGTCTCACGCGACGCGAAAACCAATTACGTCGTTTATTGCCCGTTCGATCTCACGTACTCGAAAAAGCAGCTGACCAACGTTTACGGGCCGATCGTCGGCGGGAAGGCCGTGTATCTTTACCAATGGCTGATCGACGAGGCGGAAATCCAAAGCCAACTCAAGGGCATCAGCAGCCCGGTCGACAGGATTTACCGCCATTTCGGGATCACGGGCGAGCAGTTCGCAACGATCCGCGAAAGGCTCGAGGCGATCGGGCTGCTGGCCACCTACCTGCAGGAGGATTTGGGGGCGCGGGTTTTTCATTTGCGCCTGAAAGAGCCGCTCAATTGGACGCAGTTCACCGCGAACGAGCAGTTCCGCCGCCTGCTCATCAGCAAAATCGGCGTGCCCGAATACGAAAGGATATCTTTGGTGTTCGCCGGCAAGCGGGTGCCCGAAAACGTCTTGAACGTCTCAGCGACGTTCAACGCCGTGTTCAACGGCGCCGAGCTGAAAAAAATCGCGTCGTTCGATTTCGAGCGGCTGCACGCGGCGTTGGGCTTCGATCTGCAAGAGCCCGTCGTTTTCGGCCCCAAGGCCCGGGCGATCGTCGAGACCTATTTCCGCGCCCACGGGCTGACGTTCAACGAGATCAAGCGTTGCGCGTGCGCGGCGATCGCCAGAAACGACGCGAACAAGTGCTTCGAGATCGATCCGATTCGGCTGTCGGAGCAGCTCAAAAGGCTTTTGAGCTCCGCGCCCAACCTGCCGACCTTCGAATTCGTGAAAATCCACCGCAACCTGGACCTGTTCAGGAGCAGCGTCCCCGAAGCCGAGAAACAGCTGATTTTCGCCGATTACCAGAACATCAATTGCGAGCAATACCTCAGCTCGGTCCAAAAGTCGGTCCTCACTTCAGCCCAGAAAGAATTCATCGCCCGCCTGAAAACCGTGTCGCGCTTGGGCGACGAAATCATCAACATTCTGACCGACTACATGTTTTTCAAGACGAACGGGAAATACAACACGACTTACCTGCAAAAACTCGCCGACACGGTCAACTGCCTTGGCCTGGACAAGGTCGAAACGGTGCATATCCACCTTTACAACGCGTACAACAGAACGTACGCGAAAGGGAAGCTGAGCACCGAGGATCTCAGCGGCCTGCTGGGCGGCGAGCAGCGACAGGGATGCGAAAGCGAAGACGGCGATTGCACCACGCTCAACCTCGACCAGGCGTTCAGCCTAGAGATACCTTATGGCAAAGACCGGCAGTAAGAAAGACAAACCGAAGGCACGCAGTCTCGTCCAGCCGTCGATTTTCGAGTCCCTCCGTTCCGGAGAACAGTCCAAAAAGGACACGAAAGCCCGCATCGACGCGATGGTCGCATCGCGCATGTTCGAAGACCTGGACATCCCGCTTTCGACTTACGAGAAAAACGTTTACGACTTGTGGAAGGTGTACCAGGACAACTTGGCGTGCGCGAATTCCAACAGCGAAGAATGCACCAGCCCCGACGGTTACCACTTCTGGATCCGCCTACTGAAAAAAGACCAAATCATCATCAACAAGGTGATTTGCCCCAAGCACAAGGCCAAGCTCGCCAAGATGAAATACCTGGATCGATACCTATGGAGGCAGTTCGACCCGCAGTTCGCCGGTCGATTCATGTCGGACGCGAACATCGACGCGCAATGGGACAAGTCGCGCATCGGATTTTTGCGCTTTTTGATCGATTTCTTCGAAAAAATCAAATTGGGCGACGAAAGCGTCAAAGGTTTTTACCTGAGCGGCCCCAGCGGGGTGGGCAAGACATATCTCGTGTCGCTGCTTTGCAACTCGATCGCCAATTTCAAAACCGCGTACAGGCAAAAATACGACATCGCGTTTTTGAATTTCGTCGAATTGCTCAACATGTTCGCCGAGAAGTTCGCCGAAAGGATCAGCGTCGACCACGAGGTGAGGAAAATCATCGAATGCGATTTGCTCGTTTTCGACGACATCGGCGCGGAAACGCCCCGCAATTGGTTTTTCAACAACCATTTCGCGCGGATCCTGAACCAAAGAAGCTACGCGAACAAACTGACGATCTTCATAAGCAACCACGATTTGCGGCAACTGAAAAAACACTACCTGAATTCGCGGGCGGCGGAACTCGACGGCAAAACGCTGGATCGGATTTTGAGCCGGATCCACAACCTGACCGCCGGCAACGTTTTCGAGTTGGCGGGAAAAGATTTCCGGATGCAAAAAAAATAAACCGTTTCGGCCCGCACAATCCGTTTTTAACTTTGCCGAAATGATTAGTATAATTAATAGGCAACCTAGGATGGCGGAATGGCAGACGCAGTTGACTCAAAATCAACCGATGGCAACATCTTGTGAGTTCAAGTCTCATTCCTAGGACCAGATAAAAACAGAATGCAACGCGCGCGCGTTGCATTTTTTCTTATGCCCCGAGCGCGCGATTCTTTCGGCCGGGAAATTTTTTTGGCTTAAAATGACCGTACGCACATTTTTCGCGCGGCCCTACCGATGCTAAAAGACCACAATCCGAAATTGTTTTGTCGGCCGTACACCTCGGCCAAAAACCAAATCAAAATAACCAACCTGCTGTCCGAACAGATCAACGCCGAAAACGTTTTGGGATGTTCGGAAGGCAAAATAAAGGAATTCTACACGATTGAGCTGGAAAAGGATTTTTTGGCGTATCGGTTCAGGGTCTTGCGCGAATGGATCGAGAAAAACGAGGTTTACAACCAAGTTTACGCCGCCAACCTGCGGAAGGCGATAAAGATCCTGAACGTCCGCAACGCGTTCAACGAGCCCGAGCGCGAATACGTGGCCAAGATCGACTCGCTTGATTTCGAGGCCAGAAGGATCCGCAAAAAAATCATCGTCGACTTCGCGCTCGAGCCCGGCGAATACGCGTGGTTTTCCGTGGAAAACGTCAGTTTGCGGCAGGTCGATTACAAAACAGAGACGAAAAAGCTGTTGGACGACAACTTCAAACTCTACGTTTCCAACAAAGCGATCGTTCTGACCAACCAGATTTACAAAATCCGCATCCCTTACAGCGAGTCGCTTGGGTTCAAACTCATCAAAAACGGGATTCGTTGGTACTGCGAGCTGATCGATTTCGAGTTCGCCACCTTTGACAACCACCTACTGTACGAATATTT